>JBILET010000231.1:0-3576 GCA_044351935.1 Bdellovibrionota bacterium | reverse complement strand
ATCTATCAATTCAATTATTTGATAAATTTCGCCGTGTAGAAGAGCCAGGATTTAAGTTATTAATCAATTTATGGGGCTTGAAATTGCGTGCGAGGACAGGAGTCCGAGTAGCAATTTCAGAGCGACAAAGCGCACAGGATGTGCGCGCCGAGCGCCCCCAGAAATTGATTAATAACTTAAATCCTGGCTCTTCCCCCGCTAAAATTAAACAAGCGAAGCAAACTACTTATCAAACAAACTGCGCTCAAAAATCCCAGTTTTGATATAACGAGCAATATTCCTAGCAGCAAGATCAGCCTCTTCAGCAAAACTTACAGTTCTAGGCACCACATCAACAACATAAAGATGCCCTGAAGAAACTAATCTATGAGTAACTTTTATAATTAAATTCTCGGTCCCAGCATTCCAAGACGAAACATTAGAGGCTTTATTCTTGGTAATTGCGCCCTTAACCTTGAATTCCCGCGAAAATAAAATCCCAAGCCTTTGGTTTGCAACTATAGCGTCACCGCCGTTGAGAATAACCTCCTTAGGGTGATGCTCTAAAGTTTCTAAGAGTACTTCCTTTTGTGATTGATATTTAATTTTTGTCGATGCAACCGGAGAACACCCAGAGGCAAATAAAGCCAAAAACACAAAGCTGCTGACGCAAATCAGAGCTGAATCGATTTTTTTTTGCATTTTTAAGATGGTTTTAAATGTTAGCTAAAGCTACTGCCACAACCACAAGTTCTTTTTGCATTAGGATTTGAAAACTTAAATCCTGTGCCATTAAGACCGGATACGTAATCAATCGTTGTGCCCTTTAAATAACCAGCACTAATAGGATCAATTAAAATTTTCACACCATCAAAATCAAGCTCGACGTCTCCCATTCTGACTTCTTTGTCGAAATCAAGATTGTACTGGTAGCCAGAACATCCACCACCTACAACAGAAACTCTTAAAGAATCACCTTCTTCTCCTTCTGCAGCAATCGCATTACGAATCGCTTCAACAGCCGATGGAGTAACAAAAATAGGATTTTCTTCACTTCCAACGAAGTTTTCTGAACTACCTGATGATGCTTGACCTTCCATTTGTTTCCTCTTTAAAAAATTTCGACTTTTTGGGACTTCTAATAAATATCCCTATAAATAGATGTAATACCTTAATTTTACGAGCCAATGCAGGCTCTTGTCAATTTTTATAGTGACGCTTCTGACTCTAGAAACATTCATTTTGGACACGGATTAAGCAGTATTTTGTTCAAGTAAACCACCAAAGTCGCCGACCTTTCTAATGAAAGGAGGATTATGTCCCTCAAACAATTGGCAATTTTTATCCGTGCAAGCTTAGCTGTTTTTTTTGCATGTCTTCTGCCAATCGTTAACGCCAGCGCTCATCCCAAAGCGCGACTTGATTTGGACACCTCCGGACCTTTATATCAAGCTTTCAGCCTACCTCGTGGCAGTTCAGTCCGAATATCGACATCACCACAATTTTCTGTTGTTACTAAAATCGTAACCAATACTATCAAAGACACATATCAAGAATTAGAAGAAATATTTGGGCCTCCTAATTCTTTGTCTGTCGAAGTAAAGCTTTTACAAGAAGATGTATTTTTCTTGGCCACACAAGCTCCAAGTTGGACCAATGCTTTATATTACGATGGAACAATAATAGTTCCAGTAAAAAAACACGGAACAAATATTGAAGATCTAAAACGATCGATCCGGCACGAATTTACACATGCAATGTTGAGTTGGTATACAGATGGAAATGCTCCAGGTTGGTTTGACGAGGGGTTTGCTCAAATGATGGAAGGAAGTGCCCATCCAGCATTATCAACTGCGCTCAAAAATTGGATCAAATCAAATCCTCCAGTGCCATTTCATATGCTTCAAAATGGATTCACAAAACTCGAAACTAAATATGTAGTACCAGCTTACGCACAAAGTTTTTGGGCAGTAAGGTTTCTAATAGGTCAGTATGGGTTAATCAAAACTCGGATGTACTTTGAGAAACTAAAAAGAAATTTTCAGGATCCATTTAGATCAACATTTGGAATTTCCGAAGGTAAATTTGAAGATCAAGTTAGGTGTGTTTTAAAAAACAATCTCTGCTTAAGCGCTCCGGAATCTTGCACTCAATGTATGAACGTTGAGTCTGTAGAGGTGCGCAGCGCCAAGAATCAAACCACCGACCAGAAAAAGATCGTGCAGGTTATGGGCCGCTACTAAACTAAAAACCATTAACAAAAGGCCAAGGACTCCGCTAAATACTAAGGGCCAGCGCTTTTCAAAGTAACTTTCGAATATTAAACTTTCGACTGCGGGTATCACAGCTATCCCAAATACTGCGCCATGTATCCATTCTGCATTAAGTAAAAGTCCAGCTAATGGGACAAATGCAACAATTAGAGGAAGCAATACGCAGTGTATTGTGCATGCAAGTGATGTAACTACTCCTAGCTTATCTCGATCTATTTTCATTAGGGGGTAACCTTATCGCAACTGTGTTGCTTCTATGGTACCCGCAAATTGCCGTTTAATCAAACTAGTCTATTTTTGACTAGTCATAACGCTTAGAAGGATCGGGAATCGAATATTTTTGTACAGTTCCATCGATATACTGAACTTCTACAGTGATATCTTTTTCATATCCGCTACCAGCTTTTCTGAATGCGTACTTAGCCCTTCCTCGACCGTCATCTCCAAAAGAAGTAAAGCGTCCCTCTTCAATAAGATTACCATTCTTATCAACCAGTTTAATTGACTTTACTAATGGACCCACTCCGTCAGGAGAAAGAATCGCTAGTTTCTTTTCATTTTCCGAAACTGGTTTAAACAGGAATCCACCACTCCCATCAATGATACTACCGCGAGGAGTAATGAATCCTCCAGTAGGTATCCCAGTTGTAGAAACGGTTCCACCTCCAACAACTCCATCTGTAGTTGTTCCCTTACCAATTGTGATCATTTTATTAATTTGCTCGATTCCTGTGTTGCTAACAGCAACAGGTCTTTCCAATGGTTTGGTGTCTCCACCATCAAACTTCTGCATTATTGCAGCAGCTGAAGCGATGGCTTTTTCAATTTCTTGAACTGCTTTTGTTGGATCTTTTGCTCCGCTACTAAACCCGTCATAAAGAGCTTCTTTATTGCTATCAAGTTGAGCAGCTTCAAATGCTTCAGCATTTAATTTATGCCCTTCTTCATATGTAATGTATTTAGATTCTTGAAGGCGCATTAACGCGTATTTAGTAGCTTCTTCGATTGATCGTGGGTATTCTTTTTTAGCGACAGCCAAGGACTCTTCAAATTTTTTAACGCCCTCTTCGCCTTTTAACTTAAACATCCGTTGTTTAACAATTCCAGCAAAAAGATCTTCTTCGCTAATTGTGCCATCTTTTGCTGCTGTAAGATTAGCAGTCAAAAACTTCGAAAAATCACTGTTTGTTGTATCAGTTTTTTTGTCGTCAGTTGATGTTGTTGGCGTTTTGGTATTATCTGTATTAGTAACGCCACCGCTAACTATATCGCCTACTTTACGAGTAAGCATACGAGTAAGTAAATTCACTTCCATGTCTTCAAT
>JBILET010000230.1:0-3583 GCA_044351935.1 Bdellovibrionota bacterium | reverse complement strand
AGAAAAAAATTAGAACTGAATCTTTGATTCCTTTGGTAAAGCAGATTATAGAAAGTGAAAATCTTGCAGATAGTAAATTCAACGATATATTGAAAAGTATACAGCGTTATCACGGTATCATGGATAACTTAGTTCATATTGCTGATTTGGATTCAAGACAGCCGGGCACACAGACGTACCAAAGTTTGATGTTTTTTGCTGGACGTGTTTTTCCTGTGATGCCAGGAGTAGATAGGCTTGATATGAAAAACATGCCATCTGATATCGACTCGTATTTATACGTAGTTGATAAAAATGGAGTGCTATATCGGTCACAGACTCTTTTAAAGACGCCTAAAATAACAGGCATAAGCGAGAAAGAAGAGATTAAGCAGACATATGCAGGTCTGATGAGTGATGCAAAATTAATAGCTTGTGGATACCTTTGTGGGTCTATAACACGAATTGCACAGGGTGATAGGCAATATCCTTATATTGGATCTGCTGCTCTTCCTGTTGAAAACATAGATCTTCTAGAGGGAATTTCGTCTGATATAACTATTCCGCTAATATCTGATGAGCAAGAGTCAAGAATTGCAAGACCTCTGCTGTTTATTACGACGGATACTGATAAGGAAATTGTAGTACTTCACCCGTACCACTCTGTTCAATATAAACCTAATGTTGATAAGTTTTATGTTTATCAGGTTGCTAGAAGTGCGTGCATCGAAATTCTAGATAGAGAGTGTGCTTTTAGATCGGTGCGTAAATATTCTTTTGGGGGATGTGTTGTCGAGAGCAATCGTAGCGTATTAACTGTACGCTATAAGCCTTCGTCCTCCGATGAGGAAAAAATTTGGAATATAGACGATCCATCCCTAGATAATCACACAGAGTCCGATATATTGCTGTTACAAGATTTACTTCACAAATTACAACCGATATTTTTATTGAAGAAAACAATTCTTCTTTGTAATAAGCTTTTGCGCGACAAGCAGAAAGTTACTTCTAAAGATGGAAGTGTTTCGATTAATTTAGGCTCAAAGTTCGAGAGCGAATTAATCGCGGAAAGAATAAAGAATTTTGACGAGTATCTAGATCCAACAGAGAATCTGGAGGTTAGATTTGAATTGCAGGGGCAACCTTACGTTAGAGATCTGCTAGCAGAGCTTAGAGCACTTAAAGCTGGTGAATCTAGTATAGATATGACACATGCGGGGTATGCTCATCTGTATATGCACATAAGCAAACACTTTAAAGCATAATTAAGCGATACAGACCTGTCGCATCTCGTCTAGGTTATCGATGATTTTTCCAACGCCCCTAACAACACAACTTAATGGGTCTGATGCTCTGTAGAATTTAATTCCAGTTTCTCTGGCGAGGCTTTCGGTAAGTCCCCTAAGGAGCGCGCCTCCTCCTGCAACATGGATTCCGCGAGATATTATATCTTGTGCTAGCTCGGGGCTGGTTTGTTCTAGTGCTGCAATAACAGAAGTAATAATTGCTTGTATAGGATCTTGTAGTGCTTCGCGAATCATATCATCGGTGATTTCTACTTGTTTCGGGAATCCAGTGGATAAGTCTCGCCCAAAAACTGCAATTGTTTGTGATTTACCAAAAGGTAAGGCAGAACCTAAAATTAATTTAATTCTTTCGGCTTCAAAAATTCCAACTAGCACACCGGTTTCTTTTTTAATTTTCCTCTGGATTGCTTCATCCATTTCGTCGCCAGCTACTCTTATTGAATGAGAATACACTGTGCCGCTCATTGCTATTACGGCAATTTCGGAAGTCCCACCACCAATATCAAGGATCATGTTTCCAACTGGTCTGTCAATTGGCAGTCCTGCTCCGATGGCTGCTGCCATAGATTCTTCTACTAGCATCACTGCGGATACGCCTGATTTAGTAGCAGCATCTATTACTGCTCTTTTTTCGACTTGAGTAATCCCTGATGGCACACCAATAACAATTTTAGGTTTTTTAAATCTAAATCCTTTGATTGCTCGCCCAATCATGTCTTGAATCATTACTGTGGTCATTTCGAAGTCTGCTATGACTCCGTCTTTCATTGGGCGAACGCATCGAATTGATCTTGAAGTTTTTCCGAACATCTCTTTGGCTGCTCGGCCTACTGCTAAAACTTTTCCTGATTCTTCATCGATTGCAACAACAGATGGCTCGTTTACTATTATTCCTCTGTTTTTCGCATAAATTAATGTGTTGGCGGTACCAAGGTCCATTGCCAAATCATTAGAGCAAAAAAAACTAGTGATTTTTTCCCAGAAGGGGACCGATTCAACCGACTCGTTATATGGTAAGGTTAAATCAGCTGCATTCATATTTTTAAAGGTATTTATCTAAATCCTAAAATTTTTCGCCTTGGGGCTTCTTCTATGTTTGGTGCTGCTTGGCTTGTTTCGAGTAAATTTTGTTTTTGATGTTCAAAAGCAGTTAAATTAATTAGATGCTCAAGCGAAAGAGTTCTTTCGCCTCTTGGGAATGCTCGGGCTCGGAATTCTATTTGAAGATTCATTCCGTGTAGTTTTGTGTATTCAGTCAGAGCAAGAATTTTATTTGTGTATAAGTCTGTAGTCATCGAGTCGATTAACATTACGTATTCTCCAAGTGGAGTAACAAATGTTGGGCAATGAGGAGGAAGACTTTGAGAAATCAATCTGTAAACTTGCTGTAAAAATGAGCAGGTTTGAATAAGTCCAAAGCGACTTTCGAATTCAGAGATATTTGTAGCTCTGATTCTTACCGCAGCAATTTCGTTTCTGCCGTTTGAATCAGCAAATTTATCGGCAGAGCTTATAAACTGATTCCACGATGTTTTAATATCAGGTTGTTTTTGAGAGTTGTTATGCAAGGCAATGGTTCTAGAAACTTGCACAGCTAAGTCCTCAAGTAGTTTTCCTTGAAGTTTGCTGAATGCAAAAGATTTTTTGCTGTCTGCAAGCATAACCCCGCAAATGTCGTTTCGGTCTTTAAGTGCAATTGGTACACCAATTAGACTTTTTAACATCAAGTCTTCTTTATAAAATCCAAGTACGCGGCTGTCTCGTTCAAAAGGAGAGACATGAATGCTTTTTTTATTCTTAGCAACCCATCCAATTAGTCCGGACTCAAGTGATAATCCTTTTGCTAAAATGGAAGTTGGCGAAAGTGTATGAACACCAACAGGAATTAGTAAATTGCGATCAGTGTCTTCGACAAGTTGCCCACAACTGCTAGCTGGTAAAAACACAACAACAGAATGTGCTTCTAGTAAGTTAGCAGCTAAAGCCGCAATCCGATTAATGTCGGACGCAAAGCTTTCGGCTTCTTGGCTTAAACTGCCAGCGTTGGCTGAATTTAAACTACTGCCACTGTAACGTTGTGAGGGATTGCGAAATGAGTCGAACGACATACCAAAAAAAACCTTTAACTCCTTTAAAGTAACAGGCGTTAAGGCTTGCCGCAACTATAAAAAATTGCTATGGGGCAATTTAATATTTATAACGCGAAGGACACAAAGGGACGCGAAGTGGATTTTTACTACTTCGCGTCCCTTCGTGTCCTTCGCGTTACAATAAATTAATTCCATTTATGCAAAATT
>JBILET010000229.1:0-3596 GCA_044351935.1 Bdellovibrionota bacterium | reverse complement strand
CTAAAATAACTTGCATATTCAATGCCTACTATTCCAGCACCAACAATAACAATTGATTTGGGCAATGTTGGTATAAGCAAAATATCATCACTTGAAACAATTTTGTCTTTAACCCAAGGTAGCGAGTCAATTTGCCGAGGAGAACTGCCAGTTGCTATCACGATTTTATCTGCATCAATTACTTGAACAGAATCTTTATTATGAACAGCAATTTGAAGAGACTCAGTAAAATTCGCCCAACCTTGCACGAATACTGGTTTGGATATGTTAACTCCATCAAGTAGTTGCGTGGATAAAGTTACTTTTGCAAGGTTTTCGTTTCCTTCGGCTTTAATTACGCTTTGTATGCTAGTTTTTATATTATTGAATACTTCTTGTCCTTGTTGATAAGACAATGGTTTTGCATTGTGGCGTTCTACTTGGGGAAAGTTATTTTCTATGTACTTCCACATAGCTTTACTAGCGACTGCTCCAGCAACAAGATTAGATCCTCCAGGAAACTCAACAGCATCAACAATAATACATTTCTTGCCAGCAGCTGCGATACGCGTTGCAGCTTTGCGCCCGGCTGGACCTGCTCCTATAACAACAACATCTGCTTGAATGTTAGTTTTTGGGGGCAGTTTTGGATTAGATGTGGTTGGTAGTAAGTAACTAGATAACATACAGCTTTACTCAATAACTTATTTAAAGTTGAGTATAGTAAGATTTATAGAACTAAGATAATTAAATCATAAATTATCATTTTTAAGGCAAGATTATGTTAATTATTAGAATAAATGCAGGCTTTGGTTGAAATATAATGTAAAGGTAACGCAAAGTGGTCTTTAAATAACTTCGCACTCCTTCAAGTTATGATACCACTTATTATTTTTACCGCAGAGGCACCCAGGGTATCGCAGAGGATTAAATCTAGCAGGACCAATTAATTTATTAGCTACCCCCCCCCTGCGTTCCTCTGTGACCCCTGCGGTAAAATTGAATTTACCTAGAAACTTAATGACATCAAATCATGGCGATAATTTATCAGAATAAAAGTGAGAGTAAGGATTTTCCTTGATCTAACAACGATCCGGTTGATGATTTTGCTTGATATGGTTTTCCGAAAAAAGCTTCACTTGGAAGGGTTTCGATTGAATTTGATTTACCACCAATTAAATCTGCACCTTGATTTATCGTAGCTTTATATGTTTCATCTAGCTTATCAACAACAGAAAGATTTGAAGAATCTAAAGAATAACTGCTATTTTCATTCTCCGATATAAACGAGACTTCTTCTAAGCAATCTAATTCACAATTAGAAGCATGTAATATTGATTTTTTAGGATCCGCAAATGGTAGCACTGTTAATTTTCGCTCTGAAGTTTGCTTAAACTTAATATTGGTAGTTTTAAAATCTAAAGTTTTATCTGTGCCTACAAATTGACTTATATGATTTATAACTTTTTGCTCTCCATAGAAGTGAACTCCTACTAAACTTACAGCACACCATGCTGCAACGGCAGCAACTTGTGAAAATCCTCGAAAACAAGCCCGTAATGTGTAAACTGCGCCAATAACTAAAATTATCAATCCTAGTTTCTCGGCTAATGCTCCATTTGCCAAAGAGAACTCTTTAGGGTGCATTAACATTAATAATCCAAGAGGAATTGCTAAGTACTTACCCCATCTAAGTATCACTTCTAATAAGTGCCTGACTGGAATAAATGTAGCTTTTAAAGAAAATGTGCTGATGTTGAAAATAAGTTTAATTCCCAACAGGACAAACGGGATTAGCAACCCTCCAATAATAGTAGAAATTATCAGTGTTAACATAATATACAGCCCCCCCTACTCGTTTTCCGTCTTCGATAAATCGTCATCTGGGCGCATAATGCTTCAGCTAAAATTACACAGCGATACCAGCTAGAATAAATATCTGCTATACTCAACAATCGGTTTTTACAGCGATATATAATATGGAAAACGACATTTATTCATACGACGAATATATTTCGCAGCTATTTGCGCCTCAGGATAGTGCTTTAACTGATACTGTATCGATATTAAAGCAAAAGAATATTCCTCTAATGCAGGTGTCGGCCAATCAAGGAAAACTTCTTCAAATATTAGCTTTAATGGTTAAAGCAAAAAGAATTATCGAGATAGGCACATTGGGTGGATATAGTGGTATTCATCTAGCAAGAGCCCTTCCTGATGATGGAAAACTAATTACATTTGAAGTTTTTGCTCATCATGCAGAAATGGCTAGAAAAAATTTTCAAAATGCAGGACTCCAAAATAAAGTTGAAGTACTAGTTGGACCCACATGTGAAATATTAAAGTCATTTTCAAAGGCTGATAACGACTTATTTGATCTAATTTTTATTGATGCAAATAAAAATCATTATCTTGAGTATTTAGAAGTATCATTACCTCTTCTACGCAAAGGTGGAGTATTGCTTGCAGATAATACTTTGCGTGATGCTTTATCTGCTGAAGAAAACGGAATCAAGGAGTACAACAAAGTTGTAGCAAACCACCCAGAGCTAACTTCGACAATAATTCCGATCTTAAGAAGATTTGGGATAGATGGACTTACTGTTTCATTTAAAAACTAATAGATTAAATAAAATCACTTAAAGAAGGAATTTTTACCAAGAATTGTTGGGCAACTTCTTGCTCATCCCTTAGCATTGTAAAATCTTTAAAATCAAATCCAGGACCAACAGCACAGCTAACTAAAGTATACTCCCCTGTGGACTCAGCAGCTTGCCACTGGTTTGATTTAATTACATGCACTGGAAACGAGTTAGAATCTAAACTGCCTAAAACTAGTTTGTCATGCTCGAAATCTTGAGTAACACGGTGAAGAGTAGCTGGAGCCCCTTCTATAAAATTCCAAATCTCATCAGAAGTAACTTTATGAAGCTTACTTTTTACCCCCTTGGGCAATAGATAAAGAATAGTTGTGATTGCGTTACGCTGTCCTTTGTCGCAAGTGATATTATCTGATGATCGAAAAATTTCTTTGTAATATCCGCCTTCTGGATGAGGGATCAAACTTAATTTAGCTATTAACGACTGGACGATATCTTTGGATGTCATGATTTATAAGATTCATTTAAATTTGGTATAAACGCCAGTAAATGTTGCGTTTAAACCGCCGCACTGATTGTTATCTTTGGCAACTATAAAATCATTAATCTTAAAAAGCGATAAGTAACAATCTTCGGAGTCGCCAAATGCGACTATATTATCTTTTTTGCTTGAATTATCAGTAATAATTTCTGCTACATTTTGGCCATAACCAAAACAACATGCTTGTCCATCTATACTAAGTTTACTGTCGCTAGTTTGTGAAATTGCAAATTCAATTCCATCTTGATACTTCCATTTGCCGAGCCAGTTTTGAATTTTTGAATATTTATCAACTGATTCAATTAGTTCTAGATCTTCGCTTTTAATCCATCCAATCGTTTCGGATTTAGGGAATAAGACACATGAATATTCTTTGTATTTTCTCGAATGTATAGCAATATCATTTGTGACTAAGTAAGTTTTGTCTTGCTTGAAATCCTCATCACTATAAAAAAATGTCTTTTGCTTAATTTTTA
>JBILET010000228.1:0-3621 GCA_044351935.1 Bdellovibrionota bacterium | reverse complement strand
CAGAATTGTTGTTAATACCGAGGAAGGTAAATATCTAGGTCGTAGCGATTAAAGATTCGACCCTCGTTTTTGTTTCGTACATTCGATCGTAAAAATCTGCAACTCCACTAGGTACTGGGATGTCTTTGTCCACGGATAATGGTGATAGCGGCCCACGTAAAAGACCGATTCTACTGTTGTTAATAGTTAAGCAATCCTGGGCTATTTGCCTAAGCGTACTACCAAATTCTTCCGAACTGTCTTCTTGTCTGCTTCGGTTTGATTGATAGAATCGAAGTAATGTTGCCGATGCTTGCTTTGATTCGGTAGCCAGTAGTTTTTTCCTTAACTCAACAACTGACTCATCAAGAGTAAGTTGTGAACTTGCCATTAAAACATCTACAGCATCTTTGACATGCAACAACTGATTAATATCTTCTGAACGCGATACTGAACTTGGCCCCATTACTTAATCATTCTAATGAAAGGCGCACCCTTAAGATAGCTTTCACGAGATAATTGTTTTACCAAGGCATCTGCTTGAGCTCGATTTTCCTCGGGTCCTACTAGAATTCTAAAGTATGAATCCCCTCGTACTTGGGCAGATTCTATAACAACTCTGAATCCATTGTTTCTTAATTGCGAAGCTAAACTATCAGCTTCTGCTTTTGAAGTTGGGGCTGCAACTTGAGCATACCATCCACTTTTAGCCGCTTTAGAAATAGTGGCGCCCACATCGCTACTTTCGGATGTAGAGGCTTTTGGATCAACTTTCACTTTTGTTGGCGTAGCTGTTGGCGTTTTAGTTGGGGCCTTTGTTGGCACAACTGTAGGGATAGCGGTTGGAGCGATAGTAACCACAGTTGCAATCGTGGTTGTTGCAATAGGCGCTATAGTAGCAGCAGGTATTGTGCTTGTAGCAGCAACAGTTGTCTTCGATTTTGGCAATGGAGTTGCAATATCATTTAGAGCTTTATCAATAGCATCATTAGCTCCCGTTGCTTCATCAATATCATCGCCTATCACCATTGGCTCAGCTTGATTATTAGCTTTAGAAACAGCCCAAGGATCTTTATTAGTAGTTCCATTGGCTGTATTAGTTACCGAAGCCGCTGGTAAATCGTCTGCGAAAACATTTGCTAGATCTTTTTGATTTTTTTGCTCAACTTTTTCTATGACGCCAATTTCGGGCATATCCGAGCCTTGACTAGAAGTAGACTCTGCAGATTTAGTATTGGTGTTCTTCAAATCAGCATAAACATCTGCAACAGCTTTTTCTGCTGAATCCACTTGTCCAGGATCTACAGCTACATTTGACTCAATTGGAATCTTGGGAACCAAAGCAATATTGGTATCCATTGCCTCAGAAAAACCAACCCGCTTACCTGAAAAGAATCCGAGGTAAAAAGATAAAGCAAGACAGCCAGTGGTTACTCCGAGTAAAATTACTACTTGGGATAACCCCAAACGTAGTGTCCATTTTTCGTTAGGTTTGCGATTCATAATTGAATATTAATTCTAGCTGATTAACTAGCCTATTAACAATAAACTGATCGATTGGGGTCAATTTTTGATGCCTGACCAGTGCCCTGAAATCTGGGGAGTTTAAAATGCGCTCTGTCCGGGTTAAAAGCTGATAAAGGCCTTGAGTCAGTGCAAAAACTTCTCCCCTACAGACAGCCAAACGAAGTCGCAAGGCTAAAAGCTTTAATGAAAGCGCAATTGGCCAAGTAACGGCAGAAGTGTCATAGGCGTTATAATCGTTAGAAATATTTGGCTGGTCATCACCAATTTCGAACATAGAACGGAGCCGGCTAAGTATTCGATTACCGAAATAAAACAAATTTGCATTTTCATTCAAGAAACAACTTGAAGGATCTAAATCTGAAGCCTGAATGGGCATGGAATAATAAAATGCAGCCGATAATAATTTATTACGGTCAGCACATACTTTATCAAGATAATCTTGAGGCCACTGAATAATTTTTGTTAACAGATATGGTTTGGGCACAACATAGAAAGAAAGGCGTCCTTGTTCTCTGGCAGGAGCACGTACTAATTTATTAAATAACTTAGTAGGCAGACCATCATGGGAGCATACAATGTTTATAATTTGCTCTGAATCCTGGCCGTCAATGATATTATCAATCATAGATTCATCAGCAAAACTTTCAAATAATTGAATTTTTTTGCTGGCTAGGTAGGTTTGAAGGGTGGCTATCAACCTTAGCCGCATGCTAGATAGCGTAGTTAATCGATTATTTAAAATATAAATTGATAAATTTTTGGGCTCAACAAACGCTTCTTTAGATAAAATCCACTTAAGATTGTTATTGTCAGAAAAATTTAAAAAGCCTCTTTCACTTGTAAAACGATTATCAGCAAGTTTTTCAAGTATAGGTTCTACTAATTTTTGAGGATCTATATTAAGAGCAGAGGCTCTGTCCAGAATACATCTACTACCAATTGAGTTAAATTCATCAGCTATATTTGGTTCAAAACGAACTGGTGCACCTGCTAGATACTCTGATGAGATTAGCTTTGTTACGTGTGACTCGACGTCACTAACTTGCAAAAATGTGGAATCTAGAGCCATTTTAACACCTCATTTTTAGAATCCTTGCTTAACGAGATGCTACTTAAGAACTTATCGTGACTATTCTGATGAGCTCTACAACCTTGAGCTAAAAATTTTGATTGACGATCTTTTTTGTCGCAATTTTCTAAAGATTTAATGGACTCTTCAAGATATCCATCAAAAAAAGGATGTTTCATTTTATACTTTACTACACAACTTAAACTTTCTACGTACGAATCTTCTTCTAGGATTTTTTTTATTTCTTGCCAAACTCTATAGCTTGAAATATTTAAAAGTTGATTATTACTAATAGAATCAGTGAAAGCATCAAAAGTGTTTTTTTCAAAGGAAAATTGGTATCGATTTAAATACCTAATAGCTCTAAACATTCTAGTTGGATCATCTTCGAAGCTTTTTTGATGAATTATTCTTACTAGCTTGTTATTTAAATCGCCGTAACCAAATGTTGGATCAATTATATAGTCCTTAGTTAACTGATTTGTTTGTATGGCATCAATAAAGTCTGGCAACTTAACAGCCATAGCGTTAATCGTAAAATCTCGCCTAAATAGATCCTTATCGATTGTAGTAAATTGAACATCAGGCAACGCTCCTGATTGCTTATAGCTTTCAGTCCTAGCCTGGGCAAAATCAATTTCCGAAACGGACGCAACCGAAGTATGTAACTTTAATTTGGCAGTCCCAAATTTTTCATGTTTAATTACGTTTCCACCGAGTACTGATTGACACTTATTTGCTATCGTTTCAGCACAAGTATCAGTCATTAGATCAATATCTACACACCAGGAGCTACTTTTCATCAAAAAATCACGGATAGCACCCCCCACAACAACGATATTATCTTGTGGGGTAATGCTTGCAATTTTTGATAAAAAGTTAACTATTTCCAGTGTCATGTTTTGCCTTGTAGGCTTTAATGCCGTTGATCATACCGGAAACTAGAGTATTTCTAAATTGAGGTGAAGCTAATAATGGCCCATCGAGTTCATTGTCTACATAAGAAAGCTCTAAAAGCACTGCAGGCATATGAGCACCAACTAAAA
>JBILET010000227.1:0-3632 GCA_044351935.1 Bdellovibrionota bacterium | reverse complement strand
CTCCCTTAAATGATGCTGCATCAAAAGTCGCAGGGTGCTCGACTTTAACTAAATTATTAGTAACGTTTTGAGCAGCCATGCCTGCAATGTTAACTGCATCTTTTGCCGAACCAAACGGCGGAGCATAAGTAAGCTCAAGATCAATTAAATCGTCAACAGTTAATCCACCTTTAATTGCAGTGGCTAAAACATCTATTCGCTTATCTACTCCATCAGCCCCTACTGCTTGAGCACCTAGGATTTTTCCAGTATCAGGTTCAAAGATAAGTTTGATTGCAATTGATGATGCTCCTGGATAATAACCTGCATGTGAATTTGGGTGAACAAATACAGACTTATACTTGATATTAGTTTTTATAAGTTGTTTTTCGTTTGCACCAGTTGCAGCTGCAGCTAAATCAAATGCTCTTGCTATTGCAGTTCCAAGTCCTCCGGTAAATTTAACTTTTGGTCCATTGATAATATTGTCAGCAATGATTCTTCCTTGACGATTTGCAGGCCCCGCTAAAGGAATTGGGATTTTATTTTTTAAAACAAAATGAGTTACTTCAATTGCGTCTCCTAATGCCCAGATATTTGGCATATTTGTTTGTAAACATTCATTTACTGCAATAGCGCCAGATTCACCAAGAGTAATTCCAGCTTCTTTTGCAAGCGAAACATTTGGGCGCACTCCTACTCCCATTACAACAAGATCAGTGTTTACAGTTTTTCCTGATTTAGTTACTACTGTACAAACATCTTTATTTTGATTTTGTTCGATTTTAGAAAGCGGATCTGAAAAAATAATTTTTACCCCTTTTGATTCGACTTCCGAGTGAACAAACGCTGCCATTTCGGGATCAAGAGGGGCAAGCAACTGGTTTGAGCCTTCAATTAAATGAACAGATATCCCGATACGATGAAGTTGCTCGACTACTTCGACTCCTATAAATCCACCACCTACTACAGTTGCAGATTTAGGTTTGCGGGTAACAATCCAATCGATAATTGAATCCATATCATCCATATCCCGAAGGACAAATACTCCTTTTGAATCAATACCAGGTAAGTTTGGTCTTATTGGATTCGAACCAGTGGATATAACTAGATGATCGTAAGATTCTTCATAGGTAGAATTATCTGGAAGATTTTTTACAGTTACTGTTTTACTTGATGTATTTATCTTAACAACTTCTGATTTTATACGAACATTAATGTTATATTTTGCTTTTAAACTTTCAGGCGTTGCCATTAAAAGTTTACTTCTTGATTTAATTTCGCCACCAATATGATAAGGCAAGCCACAGTTTGCAAACGAAACATACGGGCCTTTTTCGAACATTACTACAGTTGCATCTTCCGATAATCGTCTTAGTCTAGTTGCAACATTTGCTCCGCCTGCGACACCACCAATAATTACTGTTTTCATATTATTTATTCCAAGGCATTTTTGCTAAAAAATAAGCCATCCCGCATGTATTTGTAATACCTGCAAACATTAGCCCTGCTCCGACAAATAAACTCAAATACTGCCAGTTGCTATTACCAGTGAGTATAGAAGCAACAATTCCTGTCACAACTAAACTTCCGGCAGCGATCCTAACTTGCCTATCAACACTGATAACTGAACATGCACTAGCATCAGATTCAACGGGGAAATTTGCTGATGCCCAAGCAGATGTTCCACCTTCGACGTTAAATGCCTTATCAAATCCTTGTTTAGTAATTAGCTGACATGCGTTACCACCGCGTACTCCAGCCTGGCAGATCACTAAAACTTCCTTATCGCCAATTAAAGACTTAACTTTATCTGCATTGATTTCATTTAAAGGAACATTGATTGCTCCTTTAACATGCATGGATCTAAATTCAGCTGGGGTTCTCACATCTATTATGGGAACTCCACTATTATATTTTTCAAATGCATCATTAACAGAAATATTATTATTCATATCTACTCCATATTCTTAAATCGTTTATGAATACAACTTAGAAGATCAAAAAGGTGGTTATCATGTATTTGATACCAAACTTTTTTGCCTTCTCGAGTGCTTTTTACAAATCCACAGTGAAGCAATAAACGTAAATGTTCACACGCAACGTTGTGGGGGACTTCAACCATCTGGGCTAATTCTTTAACCGTCTTAGGTTGTTGCGACAACATAGCCACGATCTGAAGCCGAACTGGATTTCCCAACACCTTAAGGCAGTGAGCAGCTTTCCCAATTTGATTATTTGTAAGCTCAAATGTATTTTGCATATATCGTGATATTACGATATCTCGATATTAATGTCAAATCAAAATTATTAGCTCCAAAGCCTAAAACTACCTCCCTTCCCACCCGAAGCCTTCCGGGATGGTTTCGATCGGAAAAGGTAGCAGGTTCTTTTTTGCGTTATTGACGACGCTATTTGTTGCTACTGCTGCTTTTTCGCAATCTAGCCAGTATACAGTAGAAGTTCGTACTGAATTTGGAACGGCTGTCCCAGCTGTAAGCATCTACGGGACCAAGGGATTAAACGTCAACGTCACTGATTCAGCTGGTAACGCAACTTTAGAAGTATCAAGAGCCAACCCAACAGTTGCACTAACAGGTGCTGATTATCAATTCGAACCAGCGCAATTCGTAGTAAACCTTTTAAACTGTCCTAATTATAAATGTTCGGTTACAGCAAAAACTGGAACTCCAACTGCTGTCATTCAATATAGTATTTCACTTCCCGACGGAATGCCTTTTACTGGAATCCCAGTTTCAATTCTTACTGGAGCAGATTCAAAGTGGACTCCTCAAGTTACAGACGAAGATGGATTGGCATTATTCGCAGTCAATAAACATTCATCTAGCTGCAATGAAAGAAATAATATCTCTTCAGATGATTCTTACACAGTAATTCCACAATCCCCTACTGGTTATAACTGTACATTTACAACACCCAGAACTGCTAAGTTTAATTTTTGTACAAACCAATCAAATGTACATTTTGGTTTCGCATCTGCAAGTTGTTTTCCTTCATCGTCAACAACTAACACAGGAAACTTAACTTACACATTTAACGTTCGCGACAGAAACACCGGAAGCGGAGTATGGGGAGCATCAATTACTCTAAACAATAATGGTGGAACTGTTGTCACAAACTCTTCTGGTAATGCTACCGCAACTCTTTCTGGAAGCACTGAATACAAAGCAGTTTTATCAGGTTCTAAAATTGCAACTCTTCCGATCTTTAACGTAAACCAAAAAACTTGCCCTAACCGAGTCTGTACTTTTCATACAGCTACTCGAGACAGCAATACTTCACTTATTAAAATCCTAACAAGAGATAGTTTTTTAAATCCACTAAGCGGAGTTTCGATTTCGATTTCAAACAGTTTTGATGAGTCGATAAATCTTACAAGTGACAGCACTGGACATATTTCTATTAGCGCGCCACAACGAAGTCAGTGCGACTCAATGAGCCAATATTTGAATTTTAGCCCGTTTTTAAATGGATATAATTTTTCGCACTCAAGTGGTACTCCATTTTCGATATGCTCTAATAGCGCATCTATTAACCAGATTTTTGATGGAGCCCTGTCAGATCAACCTGGTATTCAATCTTTTTCAGTATCAGGGATAGCACGCGATCTTGGAGGTAATCCATTTGCAGGA
>JBILET010000225.1:0-3637 GCA_044351935.1 Bdellovibrionota bacterium | reverse complement strand
CTACAAAGATTTCCCTTAACAACTGTTGAAGTGACGTCTCAGCAAGAAGCTGATATCGAAAAGCTAGTTTCCATGCTCGAAGAAGACGACGATGTTCAGCACGTATATCACGCTATGAAAACAGCTGACTCGTAATTTATACAAGTCCATAAACAAAAAAGCCTCCATAACGGAGGCTTTTTTGTTTCTATAAAGAATCAATTGCTTATTTAAGCACTGCTTCTTTAAGAGCTTTTGCAGCTGTAAAACGTACACGCTTACGAGCTGGAATGCGGATTTCCTCACCAGTTTGAGGGTTACGCGCCATTCTTGCTTTGCTTTCACGAACGTATAGTTTTCCAAGACCCATCAAAGGAAGTTTATATCCTTTCTTTAAAGAATCACGGATGAAAGTTGAGATATCCTCAACTACTGCTTTAGCTTGAGAACGCTTCTCGATACCGCAATAGTTTTTGATGTTCTCTAGGAATTCAGAGAAAGTGTAGCTGTTAGTCGCGCTATTTTTAGGGCGGCTAGCAACTTGTATTTTCTGAACTACTACCGGCTTAGCTTTAGCAGCTGGAGCTGCTTTCTTAGCTGGTGCTGCTTTCTTTGGTGCTGCCTTTTTAGGGGCCGCTTTTTTCGCTGGCTTCTTGGCCATAATTTAACACTCCTTACAGTTGTTGTTATATAAATTTTAAACTCTTAAGTTGGGCTTAAAACTGTTAAAAACCTTGAAAATTCGGCAGTTTTTGCTGAATTCCTATCGATAATAGTGAGATCGAAAACAAAAGCGCAAGAGAAAAAACATCAAAAATCTATTTTTATTGAGTGCGAAAAGCTGAAAAATAGGGCTAAATTCACACTATGAGACTTTTTCTGTCATTTGTAATTACTCTTCTTTGTTGTTCAACTTGTTTTGCTCAACCTGCGGCTAACAGATTCGATAAGTTCGTTGACTCGGATTTAGGGCTTACTTTGTTCTATCCATCGTCGTTTGAGCGGGTAATTAAGCCTCCGTCTAGTGAAGTGGTCTTGCTGTTAAAGGGACCCCAAGGCGGCTATCCATCAATCAATGTAATTAAGCTAGTAGGTGACCCTAAAATCGCTCAAAAAAGCGTTTATGACTTAGGAACTGATGTAGTTGATAGTTATCGCGCAGTGGGATTAATTGATGCAGAAATTAGCCAGTCCGAAAAGAAAAAGCTCGCTGATAGGGACGTATTTTTCACGAAAGTTTCTTACTTAATGAAGGGAAGTCAAATGGCAGCTGCTGTCTATGTTGTACCGACGCTGCATCACTATTTTGTTTTTACCTTTGTAGATAGTAAAGATGCTTATCCTACGACGGTTCGGATAATGGAGAATATTATGAAAGGGGTTTCGCTTCTTAGAGACCCCGCGCCTATTGCCCCTCCAAGGGAAGACGGAAGGGTGATGTTATACTGGATAGCAGGAGTTTTTGCTCTGTTATTTGGCGCTTGGCTTTTATCACTTTTACTTAAGAAGCCGACTAAAGTCAGATGAAAATTCCGGAAGTTCTACTTGTGAATCCAGATAACAAAAGTTTGCAACTTTAATTCCAGCATCCGTAAAGCATGAAACGCTTTCAGGTTTTTTCCTAACAGAGGCAGCAGAAGATGTTAGAACTTTGATAAATTGTTGGTCTCGTAAGTGATGCTTTACAAGTAAAGCTGCAGCCGAATAATCCCTCAGATCGTATGCAAGACCAAGTCTAGTATAGACATCTTCTGTCTTTAAACATGGATCTTTTTGACAGATCATTTTTTCCATCGCAAGAGCCCCAAATCCTGCGCCTCTACCATCGTTATGCAATAAAACTATTAAACCTTTGTCTTCTTTCGCGATTTGATAAAGACTTTTTTTGAATTTATCTCGATCACTCATGTCCTCTAGTGGGAATCTATTGAATAAAGATTCGCTTTGAATTCGAACGGGAATAGGTAAATTTGAATGTGTATTAGATATGTGTTCTAAGACAATAAATTCCTCTCCTGATGAAATATCCCAGTACGCATGAAGAGTAAACCAGTAAGGGATTTCTAGTATTGAACCCAGTAGGTTTGATATCTTATTTTTATTAGCGATTGCTCCTCTAATCTGATTTCTGTCGATTCGTACCTCTACTCGGTTTTGCGCGAGAGTATGTATAGAAACGAATATTTTATTTATTTGATCTTGTGTTAGGTGATTACAAGCTTCCTGATAAATTTTGTGCCAAATCTGTTCACTTAAAAATAGTGCGCCATTAACAGGCTTTATAGGAATTTGATAACTTGCTGCGTGAACAAATCGTTGTGCGCCAGGCACATGGTAGGGTTCAAATGGTTTAACTGCGACGGGAGCCTTTAACAGTGCTTTTGTTTTTGGACTTTTATATTTAAGTAGATGACCTTTTAACTTTTTAGATTGTAAATATGCAGCGCTGTGAGAAGTTGGTTTGATTTCCAAAGGGATTGATTTTTTTATTTTAACGCCAAGCGATTTTAAGGATTTAAATTTATCGGGATTGTTTGTTAAAAGCATTAAAGGAGCATTAATTTTTAACAAGTGGTTGATGTCTCGGATTCTGTCATACGATCTGTAATCGCTTCGAAGTCCAAGTTTATTAAATGCTTTATGAGATGTAAGTTTTGGATTAGCTTGAACTAACATTCTATCTTTTGCTTTGCTTATAAAGCCAGCACCTCGACCTTCTTGAATAAAATAGTAAAGAATACCTCTGCCTGCATTTTTAATCGCTGCAAGGGCTCCTTCTAGTTGTTGAACATCATCGCTATCAAATGCTCTTAAGGTTTCGCTAGTTAAGCATGAGCTATGGATTCGTGCGAGTATAGGTTTGGAAGCGGACTGATTTATAGAACCAAATGTAAGTACGAGTGAGTACTCTCGCGAGATCAGATCTTGAAAGGTGTGAGCGATAGCAAACCCGTATCGAGTTTGTATATTGCTTGAGGCAATATACAAAGTAGTACCAAAAATTTTACTCATAAATTATCCGCTATAACTTCAGCGATATCCTTAACTACTAAACTGTTTTCTTGGTTGTTGAGTTTTACGCCATCTTCCATCATTTGCATGCAGAATGGACAGGCGGTTGCGATTTTATCTGCGCCAGTAGACGCTGCTTGTGTGGCTCTAACTTGGTTAACACGGTCTCCAACTTTTAGGTCCATCCAAAAGTGTCCGCCACCTGCACCACAACACATACCTTTTTCTCTGGAATCTTCCATCTCGACAATACGAAGGCTTTTTATTGATTTTAAGGAGTCTCTAGGAGCGTCATATTCGTCATTGTATCGGCCAAGATAACATGGATCGTGAAATGTAAAAGTTTGCATTTCGGAATTTTTAGGAGAAATTTTATTTTCATCTAAAAGTTGTTTCAAAAGTTTAGAGTGATGAATAATTTCGGGAGTGGCACCATCTTGTAAATTGCCAAGTTGAGGGTATTCATTTTTAAGAGTATTAAAGCAGTGCGGGCAGTTAGCAACGACAGTTTTGAATTTTACACTTCGTAAGATTTCTAAATTAGATTTAGCTAATGTTTGGAACAGATTTTCTTCCCCAAGTCTTCTTGCGGGATCGCCTGTACATCCTTCGGCGTTTCCTAAAACACCAAATGATAACCCAGCTG
>JBILET010000224.1:0-3645 GCA_044351935.1 Bdellovibrionota bacterium | reverse complement strand
CAAAAGACAGATCGATTTTAATGGAAACATTAGCTGGGCTTCCTGGTACTTGGTCTATGGATCGAAGTAAAGGAACTTTTCTTTTTTGGCTTAGCAGCATGGATTTTAGAGCTGCAAGCTTATGGCCAGAGGATTCGTTTCTTGTTGATAAAAACGACAAAGTTCCATTGACACCAGAAGGAATTACACATGCACTAAAAACTAAAAAAATTGTTCCTTCGGTTTTCTTGTCGTTGCTGACGCTTCTTTATTATGGTGTAAGACCACTTGGTGGATATCATCAAATAGCGTATTTGCCTGAATATGCTCACAGATTAAAAGTGTTTTCGGAAAAAACTAATATTTCCAATTGTCCAGTATTTACTGCGCAGTTGGATTGCGCTGACTTAATTCAATTGGGTTATGGGTTTACTTTTGTTAAGGACGAAAAATCCGATACGGGAATTGCTGGAATGGATTATTTTTTATGTAATTTAGTTGATAATACTTTTTTGAAATCAGCACTAAATTCTACCTCAGTTCAAGAATCGCTGTTTCTTAATACTAAGATTATATAACGAAATAGTTCCTGCTTCTAAACGCAATATCTTTAAATAAATTAGCTATTAAAATTCTTTGTTTTCGCATCATCGCAGAAGCTTTTGCTTTGGATACGTTTTCGTGATCGTATCCAAGTAAATGTAATGTTCCGTGTACTAGTAGCCGAAGTAATTCTTGATCGTTACTAACGCCATATTTTTTAGCTTGAACTTTTAGGGTATCAGTTGAAATTATTAATTCACCAAGGGATTTATCCCAGGATGGGATACTCGAACTGTCTAGACTTGCAAAAGATAGCACATCTGTTGCTTTATCTTTTTTTCTAAAATTTTTGTTTATAGTTTTGATTTCTTTATCGTTAGTAAAATATAGCGAGACGGAATCAAACTTATCGCTATTAATCTCCGATACCAAGGCGTTTAAGATCTTCTTCTGTAGGTTTTTCACTCTTGTTGCCCTCACTCGAAGTGGCGGGCTTTTTTGTGTTAGTAGAATTTTCCACTGAATCTGTTTGGTCTTTTGTTTTTTCGGCAGGCTCGGCATATGCAATTCTGTGATGATAGATCCCAGTTAGTACTCGAGTAAAGCTTTTAGCAATTCTGTGTAACTCTTGAAGTGTAAGAGGACATTCGTTTAATTGTCCCGAGGCAAATATTTTATTAATAAGTTTTTGAACCATGCCTTGAATTCTATCGGCAGTTGGCTCAGGTAAGGTCCTAGCAGCAGCTTCGATTGCATCTGCTAACATCAGAAGTCCTGCTTCTTTAGTTTGTGGCTTTGGTCCAGGATAGCTGTATAAACTTTTATCTACTTCAGATGGATCAACACCTTGTTCTTTAGCTTCCTTTAAAGCTTTATCGTAGAAGTATTCAATAACCGATGTTCCGTGATGTTGCGGAATCATATCTTGGATGATAGTTGGCAATTGATGTTTTTTTGCCATCTCTAATCCATCTTTTACGTGCGCTCTAATAATTAAAGCAGACATAGAAGGGCTTAACTTATCGTGGCGATTTTCATCTGCACTTTGGTTTTCAACAAAATAAAGAGGTTTCTTTGATTTTCCGATATCGTGAAAGTATGCACCTACTCGTGCTACTACAGGATTTGCTCCAACTACATCTGCCGCAGACTCTGCCATCATTCCCATGACCATTGAATGATTCCAAGTTCCTGGTGCTTGAATACTTAAATCTTTAAGAAGGGGGTGATCTAAAGTTGCAAGCTCGATTAATCTTAAATCCGTAACAAATCGACCAAAATGTTCAAATAAAGGAATTATTCCAGCAGCTAAAAATGCACCTATAATTCCGCTTGCACATCCAGCAAATATTCTTACACCAAAATCAGTAGCTGATACGTCGTTAGAAAGTAACATCGAAATAATCGTAAGAGGAATCGATATCAATGCAACGTGTAATCCTGCTTTAATATAAGCAGACCTGGTTCTGAATTTTACAAGACTAACAGCTGCTGTAATGCTCGTGCAAAAAACATATGGGATCATTACCGATGGATTCGAAAGGTAAACGCCTGTAATTATCGTTAAACATACGCAGGCTACAAAAGCGAATTCTAATCCAAGAATCGCTTGTAGTATTAAAATTCCAAAGCACCAAGGAATTGCAAATATAAGGCTTTGTGGCTGAATTCCAGGCAGTAGATTGGCTTGATTAACATAAACAGTTATAGCATGAGAAATAATCTGCCCAAGGCAAGCAACAACAACAGTAGATATTAGAATTAAAGTTAAAACCGAAAGGTTTCTAAAAGATAAATTCTGAAATGATTTTAAGGAGTTTTTAGAAAACCTATGAATCATAAAAAGAGTAAGCACAACAGCAACTACTCTTCCAATACTTGTTGTAATATCAATCCAGCTAAATGTAAGTCCTAATAGAAACTCACAGATAACAGCAACAACAACACTAAACAAAAATCCAGACAATACTCCGTACACAGAAGTATTACTGTGCGATCCTGAAATTTTGTGAGTGTTAATTGGAACTGTCTCGCCGTTCATAGGCTTTAACTATTTCTGATACTAGTGGATGTCTAATTACATCATCTTCAGTAAAGTCTATAACTGCAATTGCGGGAACTCTTTTGACTATATTTAACGCATCACTTAATCCAGAAGGAATGCCCCGTGGTAAATCTATTTGCGTTGGGTCGCCGGTTACTAAGCACTTCGAGCCAAATCCAAGCCTAGTTAAGAACATTTTCATCTGAACAGGCGTTGTATTCTGTGCTTCATCTAAGATGACAAAAGAGTGTGAAAGGGTTCTTCCGCGCATAAATGCAAGCGGAGCTACTTCAATTTGTCCTTTTTCTACCATCTCTTTAGCGCGATCCATTTCGACCATGTCATGTAGTGCGTCGTATAGTGGTCTAAGATAAGGGTTAACTTTTTCGGCCATATCCCCAGGTAGGAACCCAAGCTTTTCTCCTGCTTCAACTGCCGGTCTACAAAGGACAACTCTTTTAACTTCTTTTTTAAGAAGAGCAGATACTGCAGCGGCCATTGCTAAATAAGTTTTACCAGTACCTGCAGGACCTACACCAAAAATAATATCGTGTGTTCTAATACTTTCTAAATAAAGTTTTTGTCTGAAGGTTTTTGGGACAATGCTGTGTTTACGTCCAGCAATTTTAACTTGATCTCGAAACAGATCTTCGATGCGAAGCTTTTGATTGCCCGATAGCATTTTTAATGCTCGTTGAATATCTGTTTCCCAGATATTTTCGCCTTTTTCGGCAAGTTCTTTTAACTGTTCAAAAAGATTAAATGCAAGATCTACATCTGAGTCTGCACCACTAAAAGATAAGTTTTGACCATCGTGTGAAATTTTTAAATCTAATTCTTTTTCAACGTAACGGGCGTTTTTGTCCATTTCGCCAAGTAGAGTTCGTAATATTCCAGAATCGTCGAATCTTAAAGTCTTTTCTGATTGATCACCTTTGAAATTTTCGTCTTTTTTTCCCATGTACTTTTATATTTAATTTAACAACTCTCGTAACTTATTGAGCGACAAGTCTAGTTTATCACGCGCCATACCTCCAGCCTGCGCAAAATCGGCGCGCCCCCCCCCACCCCCCCCCCCC
>JBILET010000223.1:0-3648 GCA_044351935.1 Bdellovibrionota bacterium | reverse complement strand
CTTGCTGAGGAATCTAAAGATCAAGATATTTCAGATTATTTGCATGTGGCTCTGAAAAACTTAGATTCTATATCGGAGTTAACCGAAACAATTCTGGATTATTCTTCTGTTTCATCTGGAGTTGTAGAAAGTGTTCCAGAAGTCATAGAACTTGATTCTTTAGTCCAAGATCTAGTCCAAAGATATTCCATTGCTGCTTCCTTAAAAAATATAGAATTAACTTACGATTCTATATTTCCATTTGCGGTTTCATTCGATAAGAGACATTTAGATAGAGTACTTTCAAATTTAATCAGCAATGCAATTAAATATTCATCAAAAGGTAAAATTAATATAAGTGCAACGTTAATCGATGCCGACAGCGTATCAATTCAAATTTCAGATCAGGGAATCGGATTAACATCTGAACAACTAGAAAGATTATTTACTCCGTTTACAAGGTTTCAAAGACACCTTGCCCCAGGTGCAGGACTTGGATTGTCTTTTGCTAAACAGCTTGTAGAGTTAAATGGTGGCTCTCTAAAAGTTACATCGGATTTCGGACAAGGTTCTGTTTTTTCTGTAACAGCAAGAAAAGCTGCAAAGATTACTAAACAAGAACAATCACAATTAGCACCCAAATCCCTAAAAGGCATTCGAGTTTTAATCATCGAAGATAACCAAGACCTACGAAATTCCTTAGAAAGATCTTTAAAACATGAGCAGCTTGAAGTTTTTAGTTCTCAAAACTTTATTGAAGCTCAATCCATACTCCAGTATCAAAATGTAGACTGTATAATTTCCGACCTAGAGACAGGTCAGGGCAGCCTTGAGGAGTTTCTGGCTGATGGCTACTTCCAGAAAACCTCTACACCAGTATTGCTGCTTAGCGGTTCTCAGCTAACTGTTGTACCCCAAGGAATTCATTCCATGGTCAGAAAACCAGTTGAGTTTGCTGCCATAACGGCATGGATCGAAAGTGTAATTGAACCCGAGGACAGTCAAAAAACTAGTAAATTTAAGGAGTTAGCCGCTTAGTTAAGGCTGTTTTAGAGCTTGAAGTGTAGGCTCGGGTTTCATGGTAGCCAAAGCTCTACCCATACAAGGTGTGCCGACTAATAAAGCAATCGTAATTAATACTCCCAAAATTATAGCCTCGATGGCTCGGTCTCTAAATTGCTCCATGGGGATAAAAACTCGACAGATTGGAAAAAAACTTTAGAACGTGCTTTGCTTTAATGCGATGAATAGTGAAAAAGATTCAGATACCCAGACAAAATTGCTGCTTGACGAGCTTTTGCAGGATGACCACTGCATAGTTCATCTAAATACAAAGGCTGAAGGCATGGTTTTGCCGGAAGTTGCTAAAAAAGAGATTTCTGTAAGCCTAAAATTAAGCCATTTATTCGCTGGAATTGTAGCCTTGCGTGATACTCACGTAGAGGCTGAGCTTAGATTTGGTAGTTTTCCCTTTCAATGCATTATCCCTTACAAGGGGATTTGGGCTGTAACTTCTATTCTTGGGGTCCATACAATTTGGGATCACAGAGCCCCTAATCCTGCTTTGCCAATTTTACTTAAAGCGTCTAGTTCGGATTCTGAGCAATCTACTAATGCTGCCAAACCGCAGAAAACTGATCCTGAAGCCTCTTTAGAGGGGGGAAAGAAAGAGCGCCCATCGTTCTTGCGTCGAGTCAAATAGATAACGTACTATCTAGGGCTTAAATATTTTGATTATTAGGTATTAAAATCATGGGTAAAGGCGATACAAGAACAGCTAAAGGCAAAAGATTCTCGGGCTCTTACGGAAAAGCGAGACCTCAAAAGAAAGCAGCTGCTAAAAAAAGAAGCAAAGCTGCGCCAAAGAAAAAGCCAGCAGCTAAGAAAAAATAATAAACTTTTAAACCTTACATCATGACAAAGATTTTATTTGTTTCCATCTTGGCGTTGGTTGTCTTTGCATCCCCTGCGTATGCTTATCTGGACCCAGGTACAGGAAGTATGATCATCCAGCTAGTTGTTGCTGGAGTCCTTGGGGCACTATTTACTATAAAAACTTGGTGGAGGTTTATTTGTGATTTCGCCAAACGTTTAGTTGGTAAATCAAAAGCATAATATAATTGTGAGCGGCAATATTCTTCCAATTCAACAGTCTGTATCTGATTCGACTCAGGTTCATCCTTCTTCTTTTAGGGATCCAAGTGGGTATGTGTTTTGGAAAAACGGCTGCCTTTACAGGAAGATTGCAAAATCAGGCGAAAAGAATTGGGACGATTTAGTTAATTCAAATTTTTTATCGATTCTGATTGATAAAGAATTGTTAATTCCCCATGAATTAGTTGAGCGATATTTAATAAAACCAAAAATTGTTCCTCTTGTATCTTATCCGCAGGAGTGGAGCTTTTCTCAGTATAAAGATGCAGCTCTTTTGACTCTTGAAGTCGCGCAAATTGCATTGAAGCACGATTTT
The DNA here is from genome assembly GCA_044351935.1 of Bdellovibrionota bacterium. Classification (GTDB taxonomy): domain Bacteria; phylum Bdellovibrionota_C; class UBA2361; order UBA2361; family JBIKWN01; genus JBIKWN01. The sequence goes on along the minus strand of JBILET010000223.1, from coordinate 1,199 downwards.
ATTTTAAAAGATGCATCTGCATATAACGTGCAATTTATTGGGCACACACCAATTTTTATCGATACTCTTTCTTTTGAGCGATTAGATCCTAGCCGTCCTTGGGTTGCGTATAAACAATTCTGTCAGCACTTTTTAGCGCCTTTGATGCTTATGTCTAAAGTAGACGTGGTATTATCAAAGTTAATGTCTGTTTATATTGATGGAATTCCGCTTGATCTTGCTTCTAAGATTTTGCCTTTTAGTAGCAAGTTTTCCTTAAGCGCTTATCTACATATTCATCTTCATGCGCGTAGCCAACAAAAATATGCAGATATTGCTGCTAAATCTTCCGAAGCTAGCAAAGTAGTCGCAGCTAAATTCGACAAGAAAAAACTAGAAGTTCTTTTAGATGGGCTTAAGTCTGCAGTCAGTGGTTTAAAGTGGAAAGCCGCTGGTACTGAGTGGGGAGACTACTACTCTGATACTAACTATTCCAACGAAGCAATGTCCGAAAAAGGAAAACTAGTTGCAGAATTTGTAAAAAGGTCAGCAGCAAAAGTGGTTTGGGATCTTGGTGCCAACACTGGAGTATTTAGTCATATCGCAGCCCAGTATGCTAAAGAAGTGGTATCATTTGATATCGATCCAGCGGCAGTCGAAAATCACTACTTATTCTTAAAAAATAGCGATTCTCATAAATCTTTACCAATTAATACAAAAATCCTTCCACTTGTATTAGATCTTACAAATCCAACTTCTGATTATGGTTGGGCGGGTAGCGAGCGCCAGTCTGTTAAATCAAGAGCTAACGCTGACCTGGTTATGGCACTTGCTTTAATACACCATTTAGCAATTAGTAATAATATTCCGCTAGAAAGGGTTGCAAAGTACTTTAGGGATTTATCGTCTAATTTAATAATTGAGTTTGTTCCAAAGAGCGATTCTCAGGTTAAAAAGTTATTAGCTACTCGAGAAGATATTTTCCCTGATTATACTATCGATGGGTTCGAAAAAGCTTTTACACAGTTTTTTGATATTATAGAGCGTAAGCCTGTTACTGGTAGTGAACGTGTTTTATACTTGTTGCAAGGTAAACGTTTAAATAGCAACTAAACTACTTGTGAAAGTTTTATCTAGATCCGATTTTTTTCTTATTGTTTTAACACTTACTGGATTTGCATTATCGCAGCCAGTATTTTCGATTCTTCAAGCAACCCCTG
>JBILET010000222.1:0-3650 GCA_044351935.1 Bdellovibrionota bacterium | reverse complement strand
AAAGCCGAGTGTAACAACCATTCAGCTTTAGTCATCCAATGAAACGTATTCTATTTATCCCCGGAAATTGTGTTCCCTTTCATGGGAAGACTCTGGAAAATAGGCCCCTTGGAGGCACCGAGACAGGCGTTATTCGTTTGGCTAATGCGCTACAAAAATTTGATATCGACGTAGTTGTAGCTAGTGAATTTGATAATCCACCATTAACAGATCCACTATTTGTGCCAATATATTCCATACCACTAGCAGGAGAATTTGACGCAATTATCGGTGTCCGAGATTGGCAAACTCTATTATTAAATGTGAAAGCCAAACAAAAATTCCTATGGACCGGAGACGCTTTTGATCAACCATCAACTGTTGGATTAGGTGATAAAAGAATAATTCAACTCATTGATAAACTACTATGTGTTAGCGAGTGGCAGAAAAAAACTTTATCTAATGCCTCTGGATTTAACCCCGAAAAAATAATTGTTATAAGAAATGGTGTAGACCTAAATTTATTCGAAAAATATAAAAATACAAAACGTATACGGCATAGACTAATATACTCATCCACACCTTATCGAGGTTTGAAATATCTTTTATCAATATTTCCACAAATTAAATCTCAGGTACCATCGGCAACTCTTGTGATATGCAGTGGATATGATGTCTATAAGGGGAGTTCACCAATACCTAAAGATGAACTAGATCAATTTAATGCAATGATTGATAAATTCCTAGACATAGATGGTGTAATTGTAAGAGGTAACGTTACACAGGATGAATTAGCTTACGAAATGTCTCGATCCTCTATTTTGGCCTATCCTAATATTTTTGCCGAAACAAGTTGTATAACAGTACTAGAGGCTAAAGCTGCAGGTTTGGTAACAGTTTCATCAAATCTAGGAGCACTACCCGAAACTGTAGGAAAAGCTGGGATTCTGATAGATAAAAATCCATCTAGCCAAGACTATCTAAACGATTTCACAAACGAGTGCATAAGACTACTGAATGATGATTTATATTGGCAGTCTTATTCCAAGAATGCACTTAATGAAGTACAAGAACAATCCTGGGACCAAGTCGCAAAAAATGTAATTAGTTTAATTTGATAACTCAAAACTAGGATCTATAAGTTTTAACTTCTGAAGATATTTTGCACTAATATTTTTTTGCCCTGATTGGTCATAGATCAAATATAAGTCGTGTAATATTGGGGAAAACTGCGGAACACTTGCATGTGCTCTTTTTAAAATCATTACAGCCTCAGAAATCCTGCCTTGCGAGATATAACACCGAGCTAAGTTTCTAAGAGCATTAATATAGTTTGGATTAATTAAAATAGCTTTGACTGATGCTTCTTCAGCTAACTTTAGATTATTTGTCCGTAAACCAACAACTCCTAGATTACAAAAGGCCTCTGCATTATTTGGATCGAGTTTAATCGCTTGCATTAAAACATCGAATGCTTCTTGAAATTTTTGACTTTCCATTAATACATAACCAAAGTTAACCCACGTTGGAACGTATTTAGGGTTTAGTTTGATAGATTGTTGAAATGCATTAATACTTTCTTCCTTTCTGCCATTTACATTTGCTTCAACACCAAGTTCGTAAAAAGCTTTCCAATCAGTGGGCTGATCTTGGATTTTTTTCTCGCCTAAAGGAGTATAGATTTCTCCTTTTTTCTTTTTAGCTCGCACCTCGGGTGTGTGCCCATAATGATGAATTCTAACTTGAGTTCTTTCTATTCTATGAATTCCTTTTGCTTGAATAGATGGCTCGACTAGCTCATGCACTCGGAATTGATAATAAAGCCCATCATGATTCGGAAAAAGTCTTACACAATTACTTTCAAAGTATCCTGGATAGTTCTTTTCCAACAAAGGAAATTCTTGTGTACACGGAGTAAACTCACTTAGTCTTATATCATCTGTGTAATGTCTTTGCAGAAACTCTATACATCTTGTTCGATCACTTATAAGGTGCTTAAACATCCCAAGATCTTGCTGCGCGATAACTTCATCAGCATCCAGTATCAAAATCCAATCACAAGTGGCTTTTTCAATCGTTGCGTTTCGAGCAGCTGCGAAATCATCTTGCCAAGTATAATTAAAAACTTGCGCACCTTTTGCTTTTGCAATTTCAACAGTTTTATCAGTAGAACCAGTATCAGCAATTATTATTTCAGAAACGATTGAGGATACACTATCAAGACAATCAGCAATGAAATCTTGCTCATTTTTAACTATCATGCACAGTGAAATAGATAGTGGTTTTTGGTCCATCTTTAGCGCAATTTGCCTTTAACTCTTTTATCGCAAGCTTCACGCCACGCAGCAAGGTATCCATAATCCAAACCAGTGATCTCGGAAAACCCCTGATCATACTGTCTTTTTGCTTGTTCTAAGGCGATAAAATGGCCTCTGGCTTCCTTATGATATCCATATTTTTGATATAATTCGGCAATAGTAAATCTTACGGAATAAGAGTACGGGTATAATAAAAGAAATTCTTCGCAAATGTTAAACAATTCTTCACTTAGTCGATTTGAAGATTGTTTTAGAATACTTATAACTACATTTGCAATATTCGGACGAACAGCATTAATGTAATTTGTAGACTGACTCCTAATAAATACTAATAGATTTCTTAAACATGATATTTTATCAACGTCAGTCTTAGCATTTGTAATCAACATTACTTGATATCTGATATCTTTGCTAAATAACAAAGCATATTCTTTTAATAACTTATAACCATAGTCAAAATCAGTTTGTAAAAGTTGATGTAAGTAACTAAGTGTAATCTCTGGGTGACTAGGTGACTCAGAATGTAATCTTGTTAATTGCTCCATTGCAATTTGATGATTTCCACTTTTTTGGATGGCTTGGATTTTTTTTAATTCAGTGATGTAAATTGGTTCTGGTTTAACAGAACTATCAACGCTTTTTACAAAAGTATATCCCGAGGTAAATTTAGAGTTATCATTATTAAAGCATTCAGAAGTATATTTTTCGTAAATTTTTTTCCTATCAAAACATGTTGAATGCGTACGATGATTAACTATCCAGTCAAATGCAGGTTTTAATATGTTATTACGACTACTATCCGAAAGTTCAACAGTTTGTTTAAGTATATTTTTTAGAGAAATATGATCCGAATAGCTAGGTAAATTAAATTTACTTATAAGTTGTTTGTAGGGCAATAAATCAGGAACAATTGGCAATACACCATGCGCAATTGTTTCGATAATTTTAATATCACTTCTACATTCATTATAGGCAGTATCAAGCATCGGAATTAACGCAACTTCGATTGGCGACCAAAAGCGATAGTAATCATCAATTGTGCCCCAAGGTGTATACTTAAATTGATTTTGAGGAATATTAAGATTAGACGCTAAAGATTCGTTACCCATCACATGAAAATTATATGCACTATTTTCTCGCAATAGATCAGATATCAATGGAGCAACAGATAAAATATCAGCAATGTGGCCTAGTGAGCCAGCCCAACCGATGCTTGATTTCACTTTAGGAGAAGTAATTTGCTCGTATGATGAAGTAATATCGGGTAATAAGTTCTCAATTATGTGAATTGGTTTATCGGTTATCGACCTAAAAAGTTTTTCTAACCCAATTCCAGTTACAATTACACCGTCT
>JBILET010000221.1:0-3655 GCA_044351935.1 Bdellovibrionota bacterium | reverse complement strand
TACTTTTGGGGGCGACCTTCTGCTACATCAACAACACCATATAACCCGCTAAGTTCAAGTGGAACTAACATGTCACTTACAAACCCTACTCTTCAAAAAAATTTACAGGAACGAGTAGATTATCTAGGACAATATGGATCACAAATTCCAGTCGATCTTATCACTGCGTCAGGAAGTGGGCTTGACCCAGAAATAAGTTTAGCTTCCGCTAAATTTCAAGCGCAAAGGGTAGCACTTACAAGGGGTATTAAAATTGAAGTTGTTTTAGATTTAATTAATCGCCTAGCTATGAAAAAACAGCTAGGTGTGATTGGAGAGCCTAGAGTAAATGTTCTTTTAATAAATATGGAGCTTGATAAATTATGAAATGTTTAAAATTAAGTTTTTTTCTTTGTTTTATATTGGTTGTTTCCGCAGGGAGTGCAATTGCGCAAGATAATTTTTCGTCTTCACTGTTTATAGATACATATTCAGCGTATTCGAAAAATGAATTAATAAACAGCGAGCGAGCTTATTTCACTCAGGCAAGTCAAAATAATGATTTCCATTTAAATCTTGCTTCAGCAGGTATTGGGTATGACGATGGTTCCATTCGAGGAAAACTAGTCGGACAATATGGCGATTCAGTTGATATCAATTACAACGCTGAACCACAAGATTCTTTCAAGTTTGTTCAAGAAAGTTATCTTGGATTTTATTTGGATGAAAAGACTTCCGTAGATGTAGGAACTTTTCTTTCGCATATTGGAGCAGAAAGTTGGTTGAGTAAAGACAATCTAAACTACACTCGTTCATTCATAGCTGAGTTTTCTCCCTATTATGAAACAGGAGTACGTCTTTCTCATAAGTTCGATAGTAATTGGTCTGCTCAACTACTTGGACTCAATGGTTGGCAGAATACAACAGATAATAGACATCCAGCCCTTGGTACTCAAGTTTCGTATACAGATGACGGACTGACACTCACCTCAAATACTTTTGTAGGGGAAGAAAATTATGGAACTCGACTTTTTCACAATTTTATAGCCAGTAAAACTTTAGAATCAGGATTTTCTGTTATTGGATCAATAGACGTTGGACATCAATCAGAATCAAGTGATCTGAATGGAACATGGTGGGGATATGCTCTTATGGCCAAGCAGAGTTTAAATAGCGCACTCTCATTAAACGGACGCTTTGAATATTACACAGATCCAAATGGTATAATTGTCACATCAACTACAGGTCAGGATTTTGAGTCTTATGGAGCATCACTTGGATTGGATGCTTCGCTAGGCTCTGGTTTGTTTTTGAGAGGCGAAGTAAAACATTTATTTTCCCCTAATCGAATATTCAAGGATAATCAAAATGACACAGATAGTGATACACTCTTTGTGCTATCTTTGAGTTTCTTCGATGAAAAAAAATTCTAAACGCGGTCGACTAAAAATTTATCTTGGAATGTCAGCAGGCGTAGGTAAAACCTATGCTATGCTAAAAGATGCTCACGAGGAGCTAAAGACAGGAGCGGATATTGTTGCAGGTTATATCGAGCCTCATGGGCGTCAAGAAACTGAAAGTTTAATCGAGCACTTTGAAGTTATTCCGACAAAAGATATTTCTCACGAAGGAATTGTATTAAAAGAGTTTGATCTAGAGTCTTCGTTAAAAAGAGCGCCCAAAACTATACTAGTTGATGAATTAGCGCACACTAATGCCCCAGGTTCTATTCATAATAAACGATGGTTAGATATCCAGACGCTTCTAGACGCTGGTATAAATGTATATTCGACACTCAATATTCAGCATCTTGAAAGTATCTCGGAACTTGTCTCTTCTTTGTGTGGTATTACTGTTCACGAAACTATTCCTGACTCGGTGCTACGTGAAGCTGATTCAATTGAAGTTATTGATATTCCTCCAGAAGAATTAATTGGCAGACTTAAAGCGGGAAAGATATACCGAGGCGATAAGATTGACTCTGCCCTTAGGAACTTTTTTAAAGAAGGAACTCTTTTAGCTTTACGAGAAATTCTTTTAAGAAAAGCTGCAGAAAAAATTGATAGGGATGTAATTAAGTTTCGAGAATCTCTAGCAGTCAGTGAGTCTTGGGCAACATCAGATAGAATGATTGTTGCAGTTGGGCCAAATAGATTTGCCAAGAGACTTATCCAAAAAGCATCACGAATCGCAGCAACACGTAAAAGTGCATTGACTGCTGTGTATGTTCAGACTCCTCATTCTGGAATGCTTTCTCAGAATGAACAGCTCCTTATCGATGATGCGCTACAAACTGCTCAAGGTTTTGGTGCGGCAATTGAGAGAAGATTTGGTAATGATATTGTCTCGGAAATTCTTAAGGCATCCATTAGCTCTAATGCATCGCTAATTGTTGTAGGAAAGCCGATAAAGAACAAATTCCGTGATTTTATTTTTGGTTCTTTGGCTGATGAGTTAGTTCGAAGAAGCGGCAATATAGATGTACTACTTGTTACTGGAGAAATTGACGATGCCACGTTCAGACCACTTATTCTAAGGGATAAAAGACCCAAAGTTTTTAGTTTTTTATATGCATTATTCATCGTAGCTCTGACTACTGCCATTGGCCTATTGATTGAGCCTCATGTGGAAATAGCTTCTATTGCCATGCTGTATATTCTTGGGGCAGTTGTGCTTGCTCAAGCAGCAACACGTACAGCTTCTGTTATTGCTTCGATTGCATCAATACTTTGCTTTAACTTCTTTTTTATAGAACCGAAATATACCTTTGCAGTTCATAATCCTGAGTATGCTGTTACTTTTGTGGTTATGTTAGTAGTAAGTCTTTCAATTAGCAGTTTGGTAACGCGCATCAGATTGCAAAATCAAGTTGTTGAAAACCGTGAGCGACGAACCTTAGCGCTTTATGAGGCTGGAAGAAATATCAATGAATCAAATACCGAAATCAATATCTTACAAGTGGCGCAACAGAGCATCTGTAAGTTAGGTGATATAGATTGTGGAATATTTGTCGTACATGATCGAACACTTAAAACAGGAGTAAATTCAAAGACATTTTTTGAAATAGAACCAGAGGAATTTGCTGTAGCAAAATTTGTAATGGATAAAAGAATTCCTGCTGGATTTACAACTGACATCTTACCTGGAGCAAGTGGTTTATATCTTCCTATTCAATCAGAGCGAGAGCTTTTTGGGATCTGTGCTATTCAATCAGTAAACGACCCACTTGATCGTGAAATCATCCCAACGGTAGAGTTGATCCTTCAACAGGCTGCTCTTTGTCTAGAGAGGATAGATTTAGAGAGACAAGCAAGAAATTCTGAAGTTAGAATCGAAACCGAGTCGATGAGAGCACTTATTCTTAGTTCTGTGTCGCATGATTTTAGAACACCTCTTACTGTTATCGAGGGAGCAGCAGAGCAGATAGCTACGACTCTTAGAGAAAACCCGAAAGCCAACGAATTTGTCCAGCTAATATTAGAACACAGTAGAAGACTTTCACGAGTCGTTAACAATGCACTTTCATTTGCTAGACTTGAGCAAGGAAACCCTAAATTAAATCTTGAGTGGGAATCAATTGAAGAATTAGTTGGCCAGGCCTTAGAAAAGTATCGAGCAAAGCTAAATTCAAGGACAATAAATATCGAATATCCTGAAGATCTGCCACTTGTTAAAG
>JBILET010000220.1:0-3665 GCA_044351935.1 Bdellovibrionota bacterium | reverse complement strand
AGAGATCCCTGCCCGGACAGAAAGAGGGACGATGATGTTAGCAATTGCAAGAAAGCCGGGGACCGCTGCACTGCCAAGCTTTACGTCGATCACCCGAACTCGGTGATAGAAAAATATACCTGTCAGAATAACTTATGCTTTAAACCGGAAGGAACTCCGGCCGCCGCACCGACACCACCCTCGTATGAGGACTCTTAAACACTTGTATTGGATCATTCATCCATAGTACGCAGACTGTACGGTCGGTTCGTGGAGCGTCGCGAGTCGTGAGCGCCGCTTTCCATTGGCTTTGAAGCCCGTCAAAAGGAATTTACTTGTGCCCTAGATATACCTCACCCACGGGAGTTTGATACTCATTTTTCTAAAAAAGAAAATTTACTTGTGAGTAAATTTCTACCCGTATTTTACCCCACATTACTTCTGCGTATAAATCGACTTATCACTTTTGTATGAGATTTATGTTTTCAGTTCTCAGGCAGAATTATGAAGTGTTACACTTGAGTCTTCTGGTTTACGTTTCTCAAGTCCCCGTTGCTATGCGTGTGTTCAGTGAAATTTACCAATGGCCGCAGAGCTTGTCGTCTCTCGTTCGAGCGAATACTCGATGCTATTTTTTAACGGCCCTCACAAGATTTATTACGAAACCATAGCTGTTAATCTTTCATAGCAAATCCATTCAGCGATACTCTTAGAACTTGTGAGTGTTTTGATGGGTGTTGTAATAGGATCGTGGAGCTCTAGCAGCTAATGAGGAGATACAGCAGCTACGCAAGCGAATATCGGATCTTGAAGAGGAGAAAGAGATCCTAAAAAGAGGCGGCATACTTCGCGCGGTACCAAAAGTGAAGTACCCCTACATACAGCGAGGGTGACCCGAACGAGTTGAATTTTATAGCTCTTTTACTTACATTCTTTAAATTTGCCTAAGAGTTTTTCCTATGAACACGTGATCTGGACCTTTTTGTGAAACTTCTTGATAAATTTATTTTTTAGAGTATCGCCATAATTTATACTATTATTTAAGTTATAGTTCTAACAGGGCAGCACATGTTAAAGACAATCTATCTTTCAGTTATTATATTAGGAGTCGCAGTTTTTTCTTCTTTAGCGTCTGCTCAGGAAGTCTGCTGTAGGGTAAGTACTACTGTTTGGATTGGAACCTGCGATTATGTCATCGACAACGAGGGCAAAGAGACTGATAAAATCGCATGCGCATCAGATGATGATGACTCAATTGTACCGCAGTATAAGTATGTTAAGTTGGCTTCTAACAAATGTAAGAATGGATTCGCTGATAGCCCATGTAAACGAATAGGCGATGCATGCACAACAACTGTAAATGAGCGCACTGTTGCAGATGAGAGTAAGTGCAAAAAGGCAATTTCTTCTAAAACCTTACAGAGTAATCAGGTTCAATACTAAAAGGTAGAGGTGCCTTGCAGTGAGTAAATGGCGCAACTACCCATATTCCCAGCCCCTTACTATTTAGCCCTCACGCTAAATCTAGCGGTGCTCCGCTCGAGTCTTCTGGCCTTCGTTGCTCGAGTACACGTTCAATGAATATACGTCTTATAATCCTTGAAATTTACCGATGGCACCATGTCCTGTCGTCTCTCCTTTGGGCGAGAACCAAATGCTAATATTTCACGATTCGCATTGGGGAATTATAAACAATCTAAAATAAAATTACCTGCGAGAGATCCATAAATTAGCCATAAAAGGAATATTAGTGTTACACAGATATCTGTGTCATTTGATACAGGTAAATTCATTAGCAAAATCCTTCTTAGAGCAACTTGTCATTAAATCGCAATCTGATTTTATCGAAATACTAAGAATAACTTGAATTAGAAGAATTTATTTCGAGAAATTTTTTAGATTCATTATCGAGCATCAACCAATCAGCCGCATCTTGAATGGCGCTAAAAATTTCGGTCTGCCATGAACAATCTTTTAGATTTAGACGATATAGATTCACTAGTTCAAGTAACTCATCATTCTCTACTATAAAAGCAACTTTTATCCCGGGATTAGATAATGAAGCAACTCTATCTAGCGCAGCAACTATCTTAATATCTTTGGGTTTAAGATCCATTTCAGTAACAGGAATTAAATTTACGATCTCAAATTTCAATGTATCAAATCTTGGATCGCTATATACTTCATTGTTAGAAGCAAGAACTTCATTAGAGGATAGTTTTCCAGAGTAGTTCCAAATTACACAGTTTTTCAACCAAATTGTTTCAAATGACATGACTCTTATGTTTACTTAAATTAATTACTTTAATTTTTTACTTTAGTAGTTAACCCTATTATCTTGTCGAAAAAAAATAGCGGTTTGCATAAAAAATATAAAAAATAACCAAGAAACTGTTTGCTTATTACCACATTTAGATTTGCCTATGAAGATATGATTTTAAAATTTAAGAAAATAAATAAATTCACCGATTTAAGAGACGTGGAGTAGACTTTTAATGCCCATAACCATTGGTGCTAACATAAGCTCGTTGCGAGCTCAAACCCAGATGTCAAAGGCGACTGAGTCGCTTGGCGACACCTTCACACGCCTGTCTTCAGGATTAAGAATTAATAAAGCAAGTGATGATGCTGCAGGTCTTGCTATTTCGGAAACATTAAAAGCAGATTCACGAGTATTTAATCAAGGTATTAGAAATCTAAACGATGGGATTAGCGTTTTGAATATCGCTCAAGGGGCATTGATAGAATTATCTAAAATATCTCAACGTCAACTCGAACTTGCAACACAAGCAGCCAATGGAGTTTACAACTCAAAGCAACGAGAAGCGCTTGAAACAGAAGCAAACGCTCTTGTCAATGAGCACAATCGAATAATTGCTTCTACCAAATTTAACGGAACAAATATTTTATCGGGATCCTATCGAGATGGGTTAAGGATTCAAGCTGGTTATGGACTTGATGGATCAATTAGTGCTGCTCTTGGTAACCTTTTAGCAAGAAACGTCGGCGTTGGAACTTTTAATTCATCGCTAAATTTCAACGCAACAAGAACTGGAACAGACGTCGTATATGACATCAACGGCGATGGCAAAGATGACATTGTCAAATGGTCAGGTGGATATGTCGACACTTACATGAATAATGGAGATGGGACATTTGCATATAAACAAAATACTATTTCATCGTTTGTTGCCCAAACCGTCTTTCTTGATATGGATGGAGATGGCATACGTGACGCAATTAGCCAACATACGACAACTGATTCCGTTTATATTTCAAGAGGTAATATTGATGGCTCTTTTTCTTCAAGTGTAACAATTGGAGCAGGAACTTTTGGTGATATACAGAACAGCGATCAGATACATTTAGGTGATTTTGATGGTAATGGTACAGTTGATGTGTTAACTATGAGCTTTAACTCTAATGTGATTAGAATAGCCAGTCAAAATTCAAATGGAACTTTTACCGCTGCACAAACTGCCTATACAATTACAGCTGGTACATTTTATAACATTGCAGTTGGCGATTTTAACGGAGATGGCAAAGACGACATTGTACTTGGTGGTGAAGTAGGTGGAGTTACTGCTACAAATACAAGTATTCTAATTTCAAATGGAAATGGAAGTTTTTCGGTTAGAACTAGTATTGGCCCATCGTCCAGGAATTTAAATGTTGGTGATTTTAAC
>JBILET010000219.1:0-3667 GCA_044351935.1 Bdellovibrionota bacterium | reverse complement strand
CGATGGTAGCATCGGCATGGATGAGGAAGGTTGGGTCGGCTGCTTCTACGACGACAATGATTATGCTTGTGATAGTGTGGCTGTCTCAGGGCGCACTACCTCTTCTAATAATGGATCTGATCTCTAACTGCTAGTATTATTGATGCAGTCAAAATACCCCTAGAAAAATCAACATATATAGATATAGTTTATTTAGAAAATATCTTAGCAAGAGCCAGCCGTTATATTTTATTGCCTTAATTATTATCGGTCATGAAACTAAATATAGATTTCATGAGTCTATTCAGGCACTAAGCTTATGATAGATATCAATGAAAATATGAAATAATCAAATACTAGATATATATATGTATTACTTGATTAGTGTGAAAGTATCTCTATAATTTATTTGAAAGAGTAGTGTTATAGCAAGAGAAACATGTATGAACCAAAAAATTGAACAAAAAAAAACTTCAGAAGTTGAACCACATAACCCTTTAGATGTGAGTGGACACTTCGCTGTCGCGGAGTACCTTGCAAGACAGTTTATTGACAGTATGACTCCCCAAGAAAGAATAAAATTTCTTTTACTGTTTCCTGAAGTTTCCATAGTGCCTAGTGGAAAAGAGATTACTGTTAAACAAAATCATCCTTCTTTTGCTAACCAGACAACAGCCCTAGAGTTTCATCTTATGGATGATGGGAAAATAGTTCGCGCCGTTCTCCCATATGCCACCTTTAAGTTGGTTCACGAACGCAATGACAGGTACGACCTGGATGAGAAAGGCGAGATAAGAATGAACACTACATATAAACCATACGCCCATAAATTAGGTGGAGTGCTTGCAACCCGAGAGGTAAACTTTGCTCTCGCAAAAGCCCTTATAGATAAAGAAAAAAAAGGAATGCTTAACCCAGTTGATGAAGAAATGCTAAAAATATACCGCGACCTTATGGTAGCTGATAAAAGAGGTTTGCTTAAAATTGATGGTGCTAAGATTGTACACGAATACTATCTGGACGGCCGTGATAATCGCGGCGCTGCTTTGTATGTTCTCCCACTCGAGCAACCAATAGATGCAGACCTGGAAAAAGTGCCAGAACCCAGTGAAATTCTTTCGTCGGTGGAGAATCCTACAAATGGTAGATCCAAAAATGAAGACAGCTCTACTTCTATTGCATCGCCATTAGAATCGGAAAGACAAAACTATGACGATGCGCGTCCAGGAGTTGCACCACATCCAGCAATAAACTTTTCTGTTGCAGTAAATAGCGACGTTGTAGCATCAGCACACCTAAGAGAGCTTTTAGGTGAGGACGCAACAGTTTTAATGTCAGATTGGGGTGATAGAATAGATTTTACCAAGTATGCCCCAACCTCTAATAAAGTAACGCTGTTGATAGATTCGAATAATAAAGACCGTACGACTCAAGACGAAGATTTCAAAGCATCAGGGCTTGAATTTGCTGATGATCTACAAGCTACGATTGTGTGTGCAACACTTGTTAAGAAGGCAAAAGATGCAGGTCTTGATCTAAGAGAAGTCGCTTCTTCTTGGAAGGAGAATCAATCAGAAGCAATTAGCCAATTAAATGAAGCGGAGCTCGATCTTTTAACTAAATTACGAGACGGCGTAGTACGGTCTCGTTCTGGTGCGCTCGCTGTCGATTCTGATGGTCGCCTTCGCGTGTTCAATGACTACGACGGTGGCTATCGTAACCGCTTGGCGTTCGGCGCTTCTCCCTCTGCAGAATAAAAAAATTTGATTGTTAATGCTTGGATTATTGCCACCTTGTTTTTTTGAGTTTATTTTGCGAAGCAAAATTAACATTGGACATGAGATGTTGATCGAAAATTTTTTTCTGTAACAATTCGAAGGACTCTTCGTCGCGCTTAATTATTCAACATCTTTCAATTAGGAGAACTTGATAGGATATTTTTATGTAAAAATTCCTTTAATTGCTCTGATGTTTCATCAGAATCGTAAATATCATATAACATGTTCACCAGAGTGTCGCTTAAAGGTAGTTCTGTAATACTTTGCCACGCATAACTTGATATATTGTGGTTTTCCTCATAGCAACATAATTGCAACATACAACGCAGTGCGTATTTTTCATCAGGTATAAATGTTCCTCTGGAACTTGGATTATCTGATAATTGTCCGCCTTTTAGCCGCAATGGGTGTTGAGATTCAAAGAGTAAATCATACAACTCGCATCCAAATATTTTTAATATCTTTTTCTTGGATGAGAGCATGTGCAGTATAATTTTGACTTTTGATAGATCAGTCTCTTCTAAAAAATGATCTATAAATAGTTTTAATACATCAGAAATCTCTGATGTTATTTCCTCAAATTGAGCATCTTTCTTTGCCTGTAGTGCTAAAAGACAATTTTGTAAGTCATGAATATTACAATTAAGATCTTTAATACTATCAAGTGCATTTACCCATGTATTCATTGGGATTATAAAATCATCACTCAGTGAGGTGTCATATAATTCACTATTTCTTCCTTCGAATAAATGCAGAAACTTAGATCTTAAGTTATCAGTCCTCTTAGTAGTGACTCTATTAAAATTTTCGCTTTCGTTAAATTGTTCGAGCATCGATTGCATATCTATTTTGTAAGGCTGTTTAGTAATATTTTTGAGAATTGATAGTAAACCTTGCTTGCTAGACTGTCTCTGTATTTCTAGATATGAGCGTCGTTCTTCTTGTAAACTTCGGGTATTAGAAATAGCACATTCAGGGTAGGTATGAGTATAAGAATTGTAAGGGATTTTCTCTGAATATTGATGAACTGAATTTCTTAGAAAAAAACTCAATAATTTGGAGGGGAGGAAGAGACCATCATCTTGAACTTCATAACCTTTATAACCTTTCACCCAGTTACTGGCGAAATGAAATAGTGACGCCCTAACATCAAATAGTATAAAAGAATATTCTGATCGCTTAATTGTATAATTGGATTTTCCTTTTTGACCAAATATGATTTTAAAACATTCAAGACACTCTTGTGCGTCCATCCATCCACGGGAAAAAAACTTCGCATATTCAATAATTTCATTTATATGAGAATCATTTTCTTTATCTTTGCTTTCAACAATAGAAGCAAACCCGTGTTTATCAAATCTAATAGATAACAGCGTGTTGGAATCTTCAGAGTCAGAACCATATTTAATCAAAGAAACAATACGAGTTTTTGATTTTTCATCTATGCTATAATCAACACGTACAGATTGACTGTGAGTAGTTATAGATTCACTTAGTATCTCCTGCGGTGTTAAATGCAGATCAGGGAAATGACATTCTAAATATTTAGTAAGTAAGTCATAGAAAAGCCCTGTATTATCAACTGGCAAAGTCTCTTTATTAAGAAGCCTTAATTTTAGTTTTATCGTATCTACTGTTGCAACCTTACATTGAGCATCTCGAGGTTTTAGCTCATCCAAAATTTTACCAAGATAATCCCCAGAAAGTAAGCTTAAGTAAGCGTGAAGTGGGGACCTAAAAACAAGTTCGTATTCTGATGTTCTTCTTCTTGAAGTTTTTTTTGTAATTGATACTGGACTATTTTCATAAGAATTGTGAATACATGAAAGTGATTCAGACGTAAGTTGGTGGGGGGGATGAATAGCAAGACATGTTTCCACTTATGATTTCTTAACAAAATGCATGAATAA
>JBILET010000218.1:0-3674 GCA_044351935.1 Bdellovibrionota bacterium | reverse complement strand
ATCTGCAGATTCATCTACTAGATACGCATCTGCTTCCGAGATTGCAGCGGCTAAAGCTGCTCAAGCAAATTCAGCTCGGGCTCGTATGAATACTAATACAATTCCATCATCGTCTAGTGCTTCTAGATCTTCTGATTTTGCCCCTGTTGAGCAAAAACCTGTTGAGTTCTCTAAGCCTAGCTTGCCCACAAATTCTGGTGTCAAAACTAATTCTGGTCTAGCAGAACGCGATCTGGTAGCTCCTACAGCACAAATTGATGGATCAGGAAATTCGACTGTGACATCTGCTGTTAACCGCGCTATTGATTCTTCTGAATGCACAAATGCAGATTCAGAGATTCAAAAAGCTGAAAAAGTTATAGATTCATCGGATAAATTATTTCATATCAGACGAGCATTAAGATTATGCCCTACGAATGCAAATTATCATTCAAAGCTTGGCGACCTTTATCTGTCTATGAATCGTGCTGATGATGCAAAATTTGAATATCAAGAAGCACTCAAAATTGATCCTACATTATCTTCAGCTCAGGCTGGGCTAGAAAACTTACAACGAGGAGCCTCTGTGTCATCAAAGCCAGTAACATTTGGCGGCGGTGAGGCTGCAAAACTTCCGTCTAAGTCAGGCTCTGATAGATATTAGTTTTATTGCTAATTATCCAGCTGCAGCTTTTTTGCGGTATTCGATAACAGGAGCTTCTGCGTCTGTTATTGTTTTATCTGTCACTATAACTTCTGCAATGTTTTGTTGACTTGGTGCTTCAAACATTAAATCAAGCATTGCAGATTCGATAATAGATCGTAAACCACGTGCTCCTGTTTTGCGTTTTAGAGCTTCTTTTGCAATTGCAGATAAAGCTTCATCGGTAAAGGTTAACTGCACACCTTCCATATCTAGAAGTTTTTGGTACTGCTTTATAATTGCGTTTTTTGGTTTGGTTAAAATTTGAATTAAGGCTGGTTCGTCTAATTTATCTAGTACAGCAACCATTGGCATACGACCGATAAATTCAGGGATTAAACCAAATTTATTTAAATCTTCAGGCTCTAATTGCGAAAATGTAATATCCTTACTTTGTACGCTATCACTTGCAGAACCTGCAGATCCAAAACCTAAAGATTTTTTACCAGTTCTTTGTTGAATAATTCTTTCTAATCCGTCGAATGCTCCACCAAGAATAAAAAGAATGTTAGAAGTATCAATTTGAATAAAATCTTGTTGAGGGTGTTTCCTTCCGCCTTTTGGTGGAACGTTTGCTTTAGTTCCTTCAAGGATTTTTAAAAGTGCTTGTTGTACTCCTTCGCCAGATACGTCTCGTGTAACTGAAGGAGAGTCAGATTTTCTTGCAATCTTATCAATTTCGTCTATGTAAACTATTCCACGTTGCGCACGTTCAACATCATAATCAGCAGCTTGTAAAAGATTTACAATGATATTTTCTACATCTTCGCCAACGTATCCAGCCTCGGTTAAGCTGGTTGCATCTGCGATGGTAAATGGAACATCAAGAATTTTTGCAAGCGTTTGAGCTAGTAATGTTTTACCAGAACCTGTTGGGCCAACTAATAGAATGTTTGATTTCTGAATTTCGACATCATTCTTTTTTGCAGTCGCATTGTTTTTTAATCTTTTATAGTGATTATGAACTGCAACTGATAAAACTTTTTTAGCAAGCTCTTGACCAATGATATAATCATCAAGAGTTTCTTTAATTGCATGAGGAACTGGAAGCGAAATTTTATCGTTTAAAGTGCTGCGATGTTGATCTAGCTCTTCAGTTAAAATATCGCTGCAAAGATCCACACATTCATCACAGATATAAACACCAGGACCAGCTACAAGTTTTTTAACTTCATCTTGCCCCTTGGAACAAAATGAGCAGATTATTTGTGTTGGTTTATTGCTGTCCTTGTTGCTCATATAGCTTCTAATCCCCTAATTTTGATGCCATCGGATTTGCTGGCCATCATCTAAGTACTTAAATACTTAGACCCATATTGATTAAGATGCGTCTGTGGCAACAATTAGTAGTGCAGAAAATTGTCCCAAATAAGACAAAATTCGTAACAAATTTGTAACATTACACAAACTGGTCTTTTTACAGGGGAATCTTTGTAGTACTTTAGTGGGACTATGGCAGAAGAGTTTAAAACAGGTGATAGAGTAACGCGCGTACATGTGTCTGGGTCCCAAGGGACTGTAAAAGAGATACGTGAAGAAACCGTCCAGCAAGGGGACTCCCGTGATCGTGATAGACCACTAATCATTGGCGTTCAGTGGGATAATGGGACAATGTCTTTTTTTGGACAGCAAGGCTTAAAAAAAGTTAGCTCATAACTTTGTGGCCTCAACACAAACAATTTCATACCAAGACTTCGAGCGGGTTGATATTCGTGTGGGTACGATTGTCCAAGTCGAAGACTTCCCCGAAGCTAAAAAACCTGCTTATAAAGTTAAAGTAGATCTTGGTCCTGAAGTTGGCATTAAACAGTCAAGCGCACAGATAACAAAGCACTATTCAAAAGAAGAACTATTAGGTCGCCAAATTATTTGTGTTTGCAATTTTGCTCCGAAAAAAATAGGTCCATTTTTATCAGAGGTTTTGATAACCGGTTTTGCAGATTCTAATGGCGATGTGGTACTGGCAGCTGTTGATCAGAAAGTGCCAAACGGGCAGCGTCTATTTTAATTCTTCTAATTTGCTCGATGCGTGGATTTTTTTGGGAAATCGTGGGCCACACCTATATAGACCATCTTTAAAGAAGATTTTTAAATATCTTTGCTCCATCATTTGCGAGCGTTTGTTAAAAAAAGTGCATACTATTGCTGGGTGTCCTTTTGCAATCGTGCGGTGCAAAGACCATTCGCCTTGCGAAAACGATTTGTTGCTCGAAGTCGATACCAGGCAGTTTGATTCAATTGTTACTGTGGCGCCTCTTTTAAAAAGCTCTCCATCAAGGACTCCATCAGCAAAATAGCACTGACCATCACTAATTTTAATTGTCAGGAAGTTTAACTTAGTAGATTGAGGAGAAATTGGGTTGTTATTAGAGGGGCAAGGTTGAGCTGTATTATCCAAGGAAATACAGCTTTCGGTCGGGGAAAAATTGAGTAAACCCATTCGAATCCTCCGTGTAAAACCACAACTTATCTTTTACCTTAAACTAAGGTTGGACAATCGGGCAACGGGGGATTTTTATTTTTTTAAGTGCTTCGCGTTATAAATGTTCGAACATAATTTGCAAGCAATTATGGCTTAAGTTAATGACATTGGCACGCAGGGTATCGCAGGGCATTGAATCTAGCAGGAGTAATCTATATATTAGCTAATTACCCTCTGCGTACCTCTGTGACCTCAGCGGTAAAATTGAATTTACCGAAAAACTAAAATTAGCCGAAGACCCACTTTTTACTCAAATTCGTTTAATTCGGTTCCATCGGATGGAACAAATTTACGATCATAGAACTCTTCGTAAAATCTAAGAAGTTTTCTGCGTAGCATCAAACGCGATCGATGAAGTCTGGATTTAACAGCCGGAACAGACAGACTTAGTATTTCGCTGACTTCTTGGTTATTTAATCCATCAACGTCTCTTAAGATAAATACAGATCGATAATCTTGAGGCAGTTTATCAATTGCTACTTGTAGTGATTCACGAAGCTCTCGAGAAAG
>JBILET010000217.1:0-3688 GCA_044351935.1 Bdellovibrionota bacterium | reverse complement strand
CGATAATTAGTAACCCCGCAATTGCATCACCCTGGATGAACTTCATAGATCCATCCATGGCACCAAACAACTGAGACTCTTTGCGAAGTTCTTCTCGTTTATCCTTGGCTTGTTCAGGTGTTATTAGGCCAGATCTAAGATCAGAATCAATACTTGATTGTTTACCTGGCAATGCATCTAACACAAATCTTGCAGATACTTCACTTACTCGACTTGCTCCTTTTGCGATTACGATAAAGTTTACAATTGTAACAATTGAAAAGATTACCAAACCTACAAATATTTCTCCGCGAACAAGAAATGTACCAAATGCATGTATTACAACCCCTGCATCTGCTTGGCTTAAAATTAACCTAGAAGAAGCAACGTTTAATGCAAGCCTAAAAAGCGTAGTTAACAATATCAATGTTGGAAACGACAACATCGATAAACTATTAGGCATGTATAGGCCAGCTATCAAAAGCAAAAAAGCTATGGCTAAATTTAGAACAATTAGAAAATCGATTGCATAAGTAGGCAAAGGCACAAGGAGCATCGCTGTGATAGCAATCACTAATGCTGCCATAAATAAATCACTAATTCGCTTCATTAGCCAAACGCCTTAATCATCTGCATTCCTATACAAGTTAATAGGATAAGCAAGAATCCCATGAACACAAGTGCAACTGGTCCAGTTGCTTCCAACTCAAGCTTTTTAATCTTAGCTTCAATTTTTGTTTCTCTTTGAGTAGAAACCGCATCTGCCATCTCTTGAAGCTGTTTAGTAATTTCACCACCGTGTCTAACAACCTGAGCTAAGGCTCCAAATGTTTGGTTAAGTTCTAAGTGTCCTGATTTTTGTCCAACATCTAAAAGCGCATCTTCTAACGAAAACCCAGATTTTGATAAAGTTACAACAAGACGTAAAAATTCCGTAACCACATTATGACTGTCGCGCTCTTCTGCCATACTAACAACTTTTTGTAAGCATGGTCCTATATCTAAAGAGCTGCTTACACCAATTGCAATTTGTTCAATAACAAGAGGTAAGAAGAACATTATATCTTCTCCACGCGCAGCAATTTTACGTTCTAAGATTGATTTAGGAAGTTGCAATCCTACAAGGCCTCCAAATATCAATCCAACCACAGCAAACATGCCGCTTACCATAAATCCGCCATACCCTAGCACAGCCATACCAATGATAGGCGCATATAGTTGTAGGTTTTTGAACTTTTTAATTTGTTTTGGAGTAATAATACCAGCCTGAAAAAATTGCTCTTCTAAGGTAATCTTCTTTTTACTTGCTTTCTTTCGTTTTGCTAATGTTTGTTTTGCTCTAAGGAACTCAGATTCGCCACCAACAGCTTCATCTGTGGGCATTGAACGAGAAGCTTTACGCAAAGTTTCCATATTACCGCCAGCGGAATCTTTAAATACATAGACGTAAAGAACCCACATGGCTGCAGCTAAACCACCAATCCCAACAACAATTAGAACAATAATTGCAGTATTCATTAGCACCTAATATTAGAAACTTTTCTAACCCAATACATTCCTAGCATCATAACAGCAGCACCAAACTGCCAAACTTGCCATCCAATAGGATGCTGAAGTGATTCAACTATGAATCGAGGAAGTATAAAATAAATAAACGTCATCAGTGTTACTTGAATAATGATGATAAACCAGATCGAACCTCGCTGAAGTCCGATTGCAGCAACAGCCATCATTCTAAAGTATTGACGTCTTCTAACTTGTTTAGCTAAACGTTCTAACGTATCTGATAAAGTTCCACCTACTCTCCTACTTAGAAGCAACGCTTGTACGAATAGCTCAATTTCTGCGTGATAAATTTCATCACCGAATGCTCCAATAGACCGTTCTTCAGCAACTCCTAAGCGTAGACGCTCTAACATTAACTCCACTTCTTCTCGCACAAGCGAATCCTCATCTAAGCTTTTGGCAGCAGTTCCTAGTGCTTGCATAGGATTCATACCAGTTTTTAATAATCCAACTAATGAAAGTAAAAACGGAGGGTAATCTTTATCAAATCGCTTAAATCGAGCCATCACCGAACGCATAAGCAATGAATTCATAAATGATGGGCCAACAAACAAAGCCAAAACTTGATAAATCATGTTAAGCTTTGCGAAAGCAATCAAAAACAAAGCAAAACTAACTGCTGCAGAATAAAGATGAAAAGTTTTCTGGCTCATTTTCCACTGACCAAACTTAAGCTTCTTAGCTAAAGTAAGCTCAGAGTTAGCCATTTTCATCTCGACATCTTCAATCCCACCTTCTTTTAAGCTATTTAATGTATCTTTAGCAGTATTATGAGAAAATGTAGGTCCTTTTTTTAGCGCAGGGCCTAAGAAAATAACTGCCAATGCAGCAATAACAGCTACAGCCATTAGGATCATTATGATAGCAACCGTTTGACTCATTATTACTTCTTATCTCCTCTAGCAGTTGGTGTTGGAGTGTTAAACGAAAACTCCTGAGGCCAATCCCCTAAGTGTATACCGTTATCTGCCAAAAGTTTTTCAAATCCACTCGACCAAGAATCAATACGCCAAGTCGGCTTGTCGCCATAAGTAGCTAAACGAAACATAGGGCGAACCTGTATAACCCCTTCAACAAAATGCCCAACTTCGATAACTTCTCCCACTCGAGGTTTACCAGTAATTTTATCTCGTACCATCCAAATAACCGAATCAACAGCTAATGCGATCTGTTGTCTAATGATGTCTATCGAAACAGATTTTTGAGCTCGTCCAAGTAAACTTTCTAGTCTGACTAACGTTTCACGAGCATTTCTTGCGTGAAGAGTTGTCATTCCAGTATGACCAGTTTGTGCGCTCTCAAGGAAAGCTTCTGCAGAAAATGGCGTACGCATTTCTCCAAGTATTACTCGTGTGGGAGTCATACGAAGAGTTGCCTTAATGTGTTCTTGTAGAGTTACTTCTCCTAGACCTTCCGAGTTTGGTGGACGAGAAACTAACGATCTAAAATAAGGGTGAGCAAAGTTAACTTCGGGAGTATCCTCAACCGCAACAATTGATTCCTCAGGACCAAACTGAGTTCCCAAACACTTAAGCAATGTGGTTTTACCAGTACCTGTTTCACCAGCAATCATCATTGTCGCTAGTCCAGATCTAGTAAGAGCAGCAAGATAATCAACGATCAAAGGGGGAGCAACTTGATAAGTAATAAGGTTATCAAGCGCAACTTCAGTCATTCGTGGAACACGAATACATAATAATGGTCCACGCGATCCACAAACGCTTTGGTGAATTGCGCATACCCTAGTCCCATTTGGGAAAGAACCATCGACTGTATGTTGTTGAGTAGTTAAAGATTTACCAAGTCTTAGTAGTAATCTGTCCAAAAACGAAATATACGCTTGCTCATTTGGCCATTGAATACCACTTGTTTCGCTAATCTTTCCGCGTCGCAAAACAACCGTTTGGTAATCATATACGTGAATGTCTGTGACTTCTTTATTATCAATTAATGGTTGTAAAATCCCCCATCCCATTAAGTCGCGCTGAAGATGGATTATAATATGTGCTCGCTCGATATCATCGATTGTATCGCCACGCTTGCGAACGATTTTATCCAAGATAGAAGCAATTAAGTTTTCATCAATTGCGCCAGACCCCATTCCACCTTGTCTAGAATTATCAGAACCCAACTCACTGCGGAC
>JBILET010000215.1:0-3704 GCA_044351935.1 Bdellovibrionota bacterium | reverse complement strand
GCCAGTGTTAGCGTTGATTGTGATTGTTTGGATCTATTTAAGTTATAGATCTTCACCTAAGCAGCTAGTGGTTGCCACTTGGTTTGGGTTAATGTTGCTGGTTCTTATTGATTATTCAGTAAAGCGATATTTTTGGTATCGCGGACTGATGATGGATTATCAGCAGATGAAAGAAGAGCATCGTGATACGGAAGGAGACCCACACGCGAAAGCGTACCGACAAGCTATGCAGCGAGCAATCTCGATGCAAAATTTGGAAGAGCGCGTTCGTCGAGCTAAGGTAATTGTAGTAGGAAAGAATGCCAAATCGTCTAGCACATACGAGCGGGGTAAGTCAGATAGATCAACTGCATAGTTATTTGCAGCAGGCTGATTCTGCGCGCTCAATACTGTCTGGATTATTAGCTTTCTTGGCTCAGCGGTTTAATGCCGATTATATTTCCGTAACATTTAACTTGCCAAAAGAAGGATTAATATCTGATAGCTTTGGTGAGTCCGATAAATCCCAAAACTCATCAACCATTTTCACGCTAAATAACAATCAACTTTCAATTGGCGGGGTTGATTACAACAGCGCAGTTTATATAAGTGATGTTCAAGCAGAAAGAATTGAACCAAAACTTACTCAAGCTCTTCTTGATAAAGATACAAAATCATTTTCACTGTCGCCTATTGTTCAGAACGGATCAATTTTTGGTTGGATAGAAGTCCATTTTCGAAAATCATATTACCGATTTCAAAGACAAGATATTTTTTACTTAGATATTGCAGGTGAGTACGCAGCTTTATATTTGCATAAGCTTGATAAGCTGTCTGATATTGAGAATAAAATTAATGAAACTCCGTCTGAAATTGTAAGCGAAGATAAATCAACCACAGATGAGCTATACAGACGTCGTCTTTTAGAAGCGCGAGAACAATATGGTCGCCTTTTAGAGTTTGGAAATTTATTAATAGTTCAAACTGATCAAAAAGGTGTAGTAACTAGTGTAGTAGGGGATACTGAAAAAATATTCGGTGTATCAGCCGGAGAACTAATTGCCGACATTGGAGTATGGGAAAGATTTGTACCTGCCAGAGATTTTAGACTCTTATTAACATTAGTTAGAAACGGAATTGAGCAGAAGCAGCAACTAAAAGAAGAAATTCGAATTGTTAATCAAAAAACCCGTGAGGTAAAAAGATTACTAATTCATGGGCGCCCATTATTTGCAGGCTCAGATGAGTTTCTTGGGTGGGAAGGTTACGCAGTAGATATAACCGAAAAACATAGAGTCCAAGAAGATGCCGAAGCGCAGCGAAAACGTCTTGCCGCACTTTATGATATTTCTCAGTCACTTTCAGTTTCGATGGAGCCATCAGTCCTGTTACTAAAAGGATTGCGATCGATGATGAGAGCAACTAATGCTGATTGTGGTTTAGCAGTTTCGTATGATGCTGCTCAAGACAGCTTAGAAGTAGTTGCAACCGAAGGATTAAGTAGTGGGGATCTAATAGATATTAATCGCGAAATTCCACGAGAAGCACTTTTTCGTTCTGTGATTGCTGGGCGTAAAGCAATGATGGTTTCAGGTGATACTGTTGTTGGAGCAGGTGCTACGCGAACTATGATTAATGAAATGAAGGGCGCTGTGTTTGCTCCACTAGTTTCCGACGATCAAGTAAAAGGTATAATTGCTCTTTATGCTAGAAAAGCGTCCAGATTTTCTGCTCAAGATTTAGATGTAGCCGAAGTTGCATCAAAACAAGTCGCAACAATTCTTAGGCAAGCAGAATTCTATCAAACAGAGCGAAGAACATCTGATGTTCTGGCATTCCTGTATAGGCTAAGTCATGTGCTTTCACAGTGTTTAACTCCGCAAGAAATCGCAGAAAGCGCGTTTCCAATTATTCAAGAAGAAACTCCATGTAAAAGAATGTGGCTTGGCGTTATTAACGATCAAGGAACTGTCATTGCTGGTCAATCAGCAATTGGCCCAGGAATGAGAAGCTCAATTGCAAAAGTTCAAATTGAATTAGAGCTTCGTCACGATTATCTAGATAAAGCAATTAAACTTAAACAGCCTGTAGTTGTAACTGACCTAGAATCTGCAGAGTGTTCTGGCTTAAATAGAATTGTTAAGCGAATGCAGATAAACGTAATGATCGTTGTGCCACTTGTAGCACTTGGTCAAGTAGTTGGTGTTTTAGTCGTAGAGCCTCTTGTTTCGTCTCCTGTTTTTGCAGAGAAAAATTTATCTTTATTTGCAAGTATTGGAGCTGAACTTGGATCTTTAATCCTTGCGAGACGATTTGAATCAAGAATTGCAGATGCGGAAAAAATGAGGATGGCCTCATTGTTTGCTGCAGGTGTTGCTCACAATTTTAATAACATGCTTCAAGCCATTATGGGGCAAGCATCCTTAATTGAAATTCAAGTTGGTCATGATTCTCCGATAGCAAAATCTGCCAGAGTCATTAACGAAGCTGTTAGTCGTGGTGCAAGTTTGGTTCAACAATTAAAAGGGTTTTCTAATAATGCAATTGTTGATCGCAAGAATTTTTCAATCCAACGCTTATTAACAGATGCTCGCTTATTATACGAATCAATTGTTGGTCCTGATATAAAATTAGTAATTGATGTCGGGGAAGAGGTTCGTGATGTGTATGGCGACGAAGGACAGATTCAAAGAGCAATCGCAAATATTCTGGTTAATGCTAAAGATGCTCTACAGGGGCGACCAAATCCATCGGTAATAATTAGGTCGACTGTTGAAAAACTGCGCACTGGAGAAGTTCATCCCGAGTTGGCACCTGGAACATACGTTGCCGTATCAATCCAAGATAATGGTTTGGGTATTTCTGCTGAAAAACTTCCTAGGATTTTTGAACCTTTCTACACAACCAAAGGTGTAGATGCTGCAACAGGTGTTGGGCTATCTGGATCTGGACTTGGATTATCCTCTACCTATGCAATCATGAAGCAGCACGAAGGAATAGTTGTCGCAAGAAGTGAGGAAAATCGCGGCGCAACATTTACTCTTTATATCCCGGTCAGTAGAGTTAAATCCGAACTTGCTCCATTAGACATAAAAACTACTGTAAATAGTAGTCATCCTTGGGTTGCATTTTTAGGATTAGATCCACTTACTTCAAACTCTTTGGCGGGAAGTCTTAAAGA
This sequence comes from Bdellovibrionota bacterium, assembly GCA_044351935.1. Lineage (GTDB taxonomy): Bacteria > Bdellovibrionota_C > UBA2361 > UBA2361 > JBIKWN01 > JBIKWN01. The sequence goes on along the minus strand of JBILET010000215.1, from coordinate 544 downwards.
TCTATCAGTTGATTCAAATTCGTTTCATTCTATCGCTGATTTATCAGCTGCAGCAAAAATTAAATCAGAAGTTCCATCGTTAGTCGTGGTTGATGCTGAGCAAACTGATTCTATGCTGACGTCTTATATACAAAACTTACGAGAAGTTAATCCTAGGATAAAAGTTGTGATATTTTGCGTTGATGCAAATAAGTGGACTTCAATGTTGTCTTTAATAGGTCCTATGGTTGACTTAGAAATCGTTGAAAAATCCATGGGCGCATGGAGTTTACAAGCTGCAATAAAACGAATGTTAGGTCTAAAACGCCCAATGCCAAAGATCGAAGCAGTCAGACCAGAGCAATAAGATCGCCTTGCCTGTCGGGTAACCGTTACCACAGTATTTTGAGTAAGTAACTTTTATATTAATTTTGTCGATTCTGTTAAGTGAGTGTTTTACCGCAGAGCAGCTGTGTACAAAGTCAATATCTAAGCAGCAATGAAATGCTGTTTAGGGTCATTTTTTAGAATGCTATTAAGATGAACAATAAATTTACGCATGCAT
>JBILET010000214.1:0-3706 GCA_044351935.1 Bdellovibrionota bacterium | reverse complement strand
CGGCATCAATAGACATATAAGAAAACTGTGCGGTTCCAACTTTGCGCTCTACTGCTGGGCCAATAAGAAATGGGCCAAGGCCGATAGCAAGTTCACTTAATTTTACTGAAGCAGATTCAGTGGCAAATGTGTAGTCACAGGCTGCAAGAAGCCCAACACCACCTCCGACGGCTTTTCCTTGGGCTCGCCCAACAATAAACTTTGGCGATGATTTCATCGCAAGAATAACTTTAGATAATCTTGAAAAAAAGATCTCGCCATCTTGTGCGGAATTAATATTTTTTAATTCATCAAATGATGCACCAGAACAGAAAGGACCCTCTTGGTGACTTTTTAATAAAATAATTGATGCGTTGTTATTTTCGCTTAGTGCATTGATTTGAGCATACAGCTCATCAAGGATTTCTTTTGGAAGTGAATTACTTTTTGGGTGGTAAAACGTAATTACACCGATTTTATTTTCAATACTGGTTTTAACAAATCCTAGGTCATTATTCATATTTTACCTCACCTTGCCCTGATAGTCTGGCGTATCTTTATTTAGGATTCAATACATCGCTTAAGGCATAAATAACTAGCTATAAATTCGTTTAGTTTCGTCCCGTTGTGTGGTAAACCTTGCGCATATGACAAATAGTCCTCACGACATGAACTATTGGAACTACTTAAAGCTTGAACAAATTCTGTCTGCTCAGCACCCCACAAGCAGTGCCGATGGTAAGCCTGCTCATGACGAGATGTTATTTATAATTATACATCAAGTTTATGAGTTGTGGTTCAAACAAATCATACATGAGCTAGATTCGGTTCGTGAAATGTTTGCAACCAACTATGTAGATGAAAAAAATATAGGAATTGCTGTAGCAAGATTAGAAAGAATCGTAAAAATCCAAAAACTATTAGTTCAGCAAATTGATGTAATCGAAACTCTTACTCCGTTAGATTTTCTAGATTTTAGGGGATACTTACCAGGCGCATCAGGATTTCAAAGTGTTCAGTTTAGATTGGTAGAAAATAAATTAGGTCTTAAACCTGATGATCGACTTCAGTACGGAAGTTGTCCTTATCATTCAGAATATACCCCCAACGATCGTCAGATGGTTGTAGCAGCCGAAAAAGAAGATTCGTTATTTGATCTGGTTGATAAATGGCTTTCAAGAACTCCATTTATAGATCACAACAACTTTAAATTTTTAAAGGAGTTCTCGACCGCATTTGTAAAAACAACTGAAGAAGAGATTTCGTTAATTAACTCTTCAAAAGTAATGTCAGATAACGAAAAAGAACTCAGAGTGAACATGGCAAAACAGTCCTTAGAATATGTTCAATCTACTTTATCAGAAGAAAAATTTAACCAAATGCAAAAAGATGGCAAAATCCGCCTTTCATTCAAAGCTTTTCTTGGCGCGTTATTTATAAATCTGTACAGAGACCAGCCAATCTTAAGAATGCCATTTACGCTTTTATCAACAATCTTAGACATCGATGAGCATTTAAATATATGGCGTCACAGACATTCGTTGATGGTGCTAAGAATGATAGGAAGTAAAATGGGAACAGGAGGTTCTTCTGGGTATGATTATTTAAAAGCCACTGTTCAGAAGCACAATATTTTTAAAGATTTGTATTCATTGTCTACGTTTTATCTTCCACGCTCGTCATTGCCAACTTTACCAAGTGCAGTTGTTGACGATCTAGGTTTTAAAGTTAGCTTAAATAGGTAGAAGTTATGCGAGTAGCCTGTATAGGTGGAGGTCCTGGTGGATTGTTCTTTTCAATCCTAATGAAAAAAGCAGACCCAAATCACGAAATAACAGTTTATGACAGGAATCCTAGGGGAAACACTTTTGGATGGGGAGTCGTCCTATCAGACGAAGCATTAAGTAATTTTAGAAAAGCAGATAAAAAAGTTGCAGATCAAATTACTGACACTTTAGCTCACTGGGACGATATTGAAGTTCATTTTAAAGGCCAAAGTATAAAATCTTCGGGACATGGATTTTGCGGAATAGCGCGCGATCGCATGTTAGAAATAATGTATGCTAGGGCAGAAGAGCTAGGGGTGAAGCTGATTTTTGATACCGAAATCGAGAACACTAACTCTTTAAAAGCCGATTTAATTGTTGCAAGTGATGGGATCTTTAGCCGTGTTAGAAGTGATTTTCATAAAGAGTTTGGTACTTCAATAACAAAAGAAAAAAATAAATTTGTTTGGTTTGGAACCAAAAAGATTTTTTCGGCATTTACTTTTATATTTGTCCCAACAAAGTGGGGTTGGTTTCAAGCGCATTGTTATAAGTTTGATGCAGATACAAGTACTTTTATAGTTGAATGTCGTGAAGAAACCTGGAAGTCCTCTGGTTTAGATCAAATGAGCAAAGAAGAGGGGATTAATTTTTGCCAGGAACTTTTTAAAGAATACTTAGATGGTAACCCATTGCTCACTAAAAGTGCTCATTTAAGAGGCTCTCATATATGGATCAATTTTGAGCAAGTAATTAATTCAAAATGGCATCACAATAATATTGTGTTGTTAGGGGATGCAGCTGCTACAGCACATTTCTCGATCGGTTCTGGTACAAAGTTATGTTTGGAATCTGCAATTGCGCTTTCAAAATATATACACGAAGAAGATTCGCTCAGCGAGGCATTTAGTAGATATGAAACAGATCGGCGCCTTGAAGTTGTTAAGCTGCAAAATGCAGCTCGTAATAGTAAGGAATGGTTCGAGACAGTTACTTTACGCGAAAATCTTTCCCCGGAGCAATTCACATATAGTTTGCTTACTAGAAGCCAACGAATTAGCCACGAAAATTTAAGAGTACGTGATGCTGATTATTTAAATCATTTTGAAAAATGGTTTGCTTCCAAAGCTTCCTACGGCACCGTAACTAAAGCTGTGCCTCCGATGTTTACTCCATTTAAACTTAGAAGTTTAACAGTTCCTAACAGAATTGCTGTCTCACCTATGGATATGTATTCCTGTCAGGATGGAATTGTTTCTGATTTTCATTTAGTTCATTTAGGTTCGCGCGCATTAGGTGGAGCAGGATTAATATTTACCGAAATGACTTGTATTTCACCTGAAGCCAGAATTACTCCTGGTTGCGCAGGTATTTGGAATAAAACTCAAATGCAATCTTGGAAACGTATAGTAGATTTTATTCATAATAATAGTCCTGCAAAATTTGCATTACAGCTTGGACATGCAGGGCCTAAAGGATCAACTAAGCTTGGCTGGGAAGGAATGGATCAGCCTTTAGTGTCTGGAAACTGGGAATTAATTTCGGCTTCAGCAATTCCGTATACTTCTAAAAATGCTACTCCACGCCAAGCAACCAATGAGGACATTGAAAAAGTAAAATCTGATTTTGTGCAAAGTGCAAAACTTGGACTAGAAGCTGGCTTTGATATGTTAGAGCTTCACTGTGCGCACGGATATTTATTATCTAGTTTTCTGTCTCCTTTAACTAATAAGCGAACAGATCAATACGGCGGAAGCTTAGAAAACCGATTAAGATTGCCTCTGGAAATATTTGATGCAATCAGAAAAGTTTGGCCACAGGATAAACCGATATCTGTTAGAATTTCGGCTGTGGATTGGGTTGATGGAGGAAATACTATTGAGGATGCTGTGCAGATTGCAAAAGCATTCAAAGCAAGAGGCGCTGATTGTATAGATGTCTCTACTGGACAAGTTTCAGTT
>JBILET010000213.1:0-3716 GCA_044351935.1 Bdellovibrionota bacterium | reverse complement strand
TATCGAGTTCATGTTGTGTGAAAGCTTGTATTCCTTGTTCTTGATAGATACGCTCTGAATCGTCTGCGAATATTACAGCGTCTCCATCAAATGCGACTCGGATTTCTTTTAACTCTTCAAGAGGATCTTCTGGTAAATCATACAGTACTGCTGCTGGGAATCCATCATTTAGTGCATTCTCAACTTCTTGTGGATCTTTTGATAAGAAAAGATTCACCTTAAAGGCGCCAAGATAAGGAGTCAGTGGAGCTCCTCCTGTTAATGCGGCTCGAGTAATATCCAGCCCATGAGCTTCTATGGAATTAAAAATACGCATACTAGTTTCGGAAGAATTTCTGGACATGATTACAGCTTCAACTAATCTTGGTTGATTTTGATCTTGACCTTCATTTAGGGAAAGTAGTGCGCGAATTAGCGGAAAAGCAGGGCCAGGTTTTAAAACTTGATCTTCATTTGCAATTTGAAATTCTTTATAAGCCTCTAATCCATCACGTTCAAAAATTATGGATTCTTCTTTTAAATCAAAAAGCGCCCTGGATGATACTCCAGTTACTAATGTGTTTGATAGATCAACAGCCATGTTGATTATGGTATACTATGGAAGTCCGCTACTCAAAAATTTGCTTGGAATCAAGCTATAACATCAAGTTTTGAGCCTTTACCAGGTTCAGGTAAATTACTAACAGCGGCTTGAATAAGGCTTGCTGCAACTTCTGGTTGTTGATTTACTTTTTTAGCGATTGCAACTTGAGCTTCTAGTATATAGTTAGCTTGTTTATTAGCAGATATCGATGCAACGCTTAGGTTTTCCAAATCCATTTGGGTACCACACACAAAAACTACAAGAACTTCATGTTCTTGGATTCTTAAGATAGTCGACAATAGTTCTGAAATTATTTAGTTAAATTTTTATCTGGTTTTTATTTGATTAGAAGTATTAATTCTGAGAAAATTTCGTATCTTAATTATTCATGCGGCAAAATTATGGCAAAACAAGAACCAGAAAAAAAACCAGTTATCTTACCAGTAGTTGTTACAGAAGGTGATAAACCTGTAGGTGGAGGAGTGTTTTTGGGGGAATCAACACAAGTTGAGGGTACTGATATGTGTGATTTAAAGGGTTTTGCATTTGTCGAAGTTCCTGATAGGGAACAATTAATACAAGATACAGCCGATGAATATGGCGCTCAACAAGATTCAGCAGTGAAATCTGATAAAAACCCAAGTTCCTATGGTTATTCCCAAGTGTACGGTAAAGGATACGACCAAATCGATTGGAATAAGGTACCCAAAAATTAATAGTACACTTGTGCAAATGTCATTACGAATTACAATATTGTAATGACAAATACACTTTTTGAACCACTAACTGTTGGTTCGGTAAATATTGCTAACCGAATAGTAATGGCTCCGTTAACTCGTTGCAGAGCTGATTCTAATCATGTTCCAACGCCTATGATGGCTACTTATTATGCACAACGTGCTACGGCTGGGTTAATAATTGCCGAAGCTACAATGGCGATGGAAGGTAATTCTGCATTCTGGCGCGAGCCCGGAATTTATTCTGAACAACAAGTTTTAGGATGGAAAAAAGTAACTGACGCAGTTCATCAAAGCGGTGGAAAAATCTTTTTGCAAATTTGGCACGGAGGACGCGCGTGTCATCCATTGTTAAATAACGGTAATAGTCCTGTAGCGCCAAGTGCACTTAGAATTGAAAACGATGAAGTACATACTCCAGAAGGAAAAAAGCCTTATGCTGTTCCTCGAGAACTATTAACTTCCGAAATCCCTGCAATTGTTGAAGGTTTTAAAACTGCGGCACGTAACGCAAAGTTAGCTGGATTTGATGGTGTAGAAGTTCATGGTGCTAATGGATATTTAATCGATGAATTTTTGCGTGATGGATCTAATAAGCGCACCGATGAATATGGTGGTTCAATTCAAAACAGAGCAAGATTTTTACTAGAAGTTGTAAATGCAGTTATATCTGTTTGGAGTGCTGATAAAGTAGGAGTGCGAATATCTCCATTAAATAGCTATAACGATATGAAAGATAGCGATCCTGTATCGCTTACATCATACGTTTCAGAATCTTTATCTAACTTAAAAATTGCTTACCTACATTTAATGAGAGGTGATTTTTTTGGAATTCAAAAAGCTGATGTGTTAACAGTAGCCAGAAAGAACTTCAAAGGAACCTTGATTGTAAATGGCGGATATACTCCAAGCGAGGCAGAAGATTCGGTTGCTTCTGGTATGTGTGACGCAATTGCTTTTGGTCATCACTATGTAAGTAACCCTGATTTGGTTGCTAGAATCAAAGCTAATCGCGAATTAGTCGAGCCCGATCCTAAAACTTTTTATACTCAAGATGAAAAGGGGTATACGGATTATCCACTTATCTAACGTAACAGCCTGTATTTATTATATAATTTTTTACGCTACAGTTTTAAAGCTATTGCCATAACTATCCTGTAGCTTCGTTCAAAAAATCTAATTTGCACGCGCTAAAAATCGATCGCTTCAATTTCATTGATGGCGTTCTTCATATGGGTAGATTGCAGAGGGAGTTAAGGTTAACAAACCAAAAACTCTTAATCCTATGCGACTGATAAAGTTGCATAAAAGCTAATCAAGGATTGAAAAAATATGTCACTCGGACACGGTAACCCATTCACGGATCGGATGTTTTCGGAGCGCGCCTACGGCGGCGAGAGAACCGCGACTATCGCAGGAACTGCTCAAAAGGCGCTCATGTTTCTTTCTGTCATCATCGGGACTGGATATTGGGCTTTTGCTCAGACCCTTCCCCTCGTCAAGACTGCAACCGAGATGGTCACCAAAGATGGAAAGGAGGTGCCTGTCACCAAACTCATCGACGGTGGTCCTCTTACGGGAATGATGCTCGGTGCTCTTCTGGTCGGATTCGTTCTGGCCATGATCACGATCTTCAATCCCAAGATTTCGTCATTTTCTGGGTGGATCTATTCTGCTTGCCAGGGTGTTGTTCTTGGAACGATCTCTGCGCAGTACGATAAGGTCTTCCCCGGGATCACCATCACAGCAATGCTGTCAACTCTTGGCGTGTTTTTGCTGATGTTGGTGTTGTACTCTTTGCAGATTGTTCGGTACACGCCGAAGTTTGCAGGAGGACTTCTGATCGCGATGGGTGGCGTGCTGATCGCTTATCTTGGTGACATGGCCTTGCGAATGTTTGGAGCTTCAGGCATTCCCGGAATCAACGATGCGACCCCGTTTGGGATTTTCGTAAGCGTTGTCATCTGTGGAATTGCTGCTCTAAGCTTGGTTGGCGATTTTTCGTCGATCGAAGAGGCGCAAGACCGAAACGCTCCAAAGTATATGGAGTGGTACGGAGCTTTTAGTCTTATGGTAACCCTTGTGTGGCTCTACCTTGAGATCTTGAGGCTGCTTGCAAAGTCCAAGAGCAACGACTGATCATTATCGTCGTCACATGTGCTAGTTAGCGCTGGATTAAGGGGTGAGGTTGAATGGATCACAAATCTATAAAGGTTGAAATATACCTCTGCAATCACACCCCTCCCTAATATTGTTAAATTTTATTCGACGTTTATAGTTTTTCCGTTTTGATTACGCGAAATTCCAAAAACTAAATAATGAACAGGTGATTCAGAAACATTTTTCATGCTGTGATGTTCATTGGCTTCAACAAGAATGCAGTCACCTTGGTTCAT
>JBILET010000011.1:0-12913 GCA_044351935.1 Bdellovibrionota bacterium | reverse complement strand
TATTGATGGCAGTTTTTTTAGTACTCTGGATACCTTTTCTAAGTTTGATGGCCTAGATATCCACCAGACTGATGGTAACGTTTTAGCTTTAAGAAGGAATCTAAAAAGTTCCTCCTCCGAGCTTATAATGACAGGCGAAAACTTCTGAAAGCGCTCTAAAAAGTTAGTTTCGTTTTTATGAGATAAAATAAGGTTAATAGGAATTTTTTTATTTTCTAAAACTTCAAATATTTTTGAAGATCTAGGAAGACCTTGTCCGTTACTGCTAATAGGTAAAAAATCATCAAAAGCTAATAGGCCGCCCGTAAATTCAATAGAATTAAATGTTTTGTAATCCAAAAGCGCAGATTTTGATAATAATTCCTCGTTTAGGGCAATGAACTTTTGTTGATTTTTTTTAATTAATTGATTTGGTTCGTTGGGATCGACTGCACTTCCTCGGCCTATGTGAATTGCTTGGATTTTATCTGAGCAGCAAATTCTATATCCTAATGATTTTGCCCTTAGGCAAAGATCTACATCTTCGTAATAAGCAGGTTCATAATCCTGCTTAAAGCCTTTAAGCTCCGAAAATAGTTTGCTACTAATTAACATAAAAGCAGCAGAGCAATAATCAACGTATTCGATTAACTCATTACTTATATTTTCTATTCGACTGCCCAATAGTAATGGAGTAGTCAATCCATCACGAAAAATTAACCCGCCAAGTTCTTGAACTGTGCCATCTGTGGACAGTAAGGTTGCTCCAACGATTCCACACTTTGAATCTGATTCGATCTTGTTAATAGCTTCAGATATTGCTCCAGGAAGAACCTCGATATCGCTATTTATGAATAAAATATATTTACCCTTAACTTCGTTACAGCATAAGTTTGCTGCCCTAAGAAAATGTAAATTTTGTTCTGAGCGAATAACCCTTGCTCCATTTATTTTTTCAAATAAAAGATTAGTCTGGTCTGATGATGCATTATCAAAAATAATAACTTCGCTCTGCGCTGAGAGTTCTTGAGCTAAGCTATTTAGGCAATTTAGAACCAGATTAGATTGATTATGTGTGATAATAACAACGCTGATTATTGGTGCTTGGTGGTTTGGTAAATTTAATTTTTTAGTGCCGGATAAAAAATTTGTAAATTTAATTTTGGTTAGCTCAATATAGTCATTGTTGTGTTGATTTAATAAAGGTTTTGGGCTGAACTTTAATTTTGGCGAAACGGTAAGGTAAGAATCAAAACTATCACCACTTAAAAATTTTATTTTAAATGAAAGTGTAATTTTTGAATCTTCTTCGACGATTCTGGATATAGGGATTCTTACCTCATACCCTACATTTAAATCTTTTTTTAAACTTTTTATCTTATTGGCAACATCTACTCTTGGTACCGGCAAGACCTCATAGGGGAAGTCGCTGTAAAAAAAAGTTATTGAACTTATAGAATCAGACTCACGCAGGAACCAACCTCTTAATTCTAGGTAAGATATCGTATCTGAATTATCAATCAGGGCAGAATCAAGATGGCCATGTAGTATTGGCTTCATGCCTATACACTTAGATGCATGTAACTAAACATTGGTTTTTCCGTTTTTCTTCGGAAACATAACAGACAATATCATCGTTATTGCAATTGTAGAACCAATAAATATTAGCGAATAAACTATTGGGAATTTGCCACCAAAAAGCTCATTTAGCCAAACCATTTTTAGCCCAACAAATATTAAAACGATTCCTAAGCCGTATTTTAACAAATGAAAAAGATCTACAGATCCTGCTAACAAAAAGTATAGAGATCTTAATCCAAGGATTGCCATCATATTTGAGCTGAAAACTATAAATGGCTCTTTTGTAATTGCAAATATTGCTGGCACGGAATCTACCGCAAAAATAACATCAGAGAACTCTACCATTGCTAAAGCAACAAAAATTGGTGTTGCGTAAATGGCCCCATTTTCCCTTAAAAAGAATCTTCCATCTTGAATTGTATTTGTTATGGGTAGAATTTTTTTAAGCATTCTAAGTGTAAAGTTATGATCTAGGTTTTCATCCTTATCCGGAGAAAAACACAACTTAACACCTGTGATTATTAAAAATATACCAAATATAATAATGATCCAGTGATACTGCATTAACACTGATCCAAGTGTGATAAAAATGCCTCGAAAAATAAGTGCACCAAGAATTCCGTAAAAAAGAATTCTGTGTTGATACATATTAGGAATTGCAAAGTAATTAAAAATTACTACGAATACAAAAATGTTATCTATAGATAGTGATTTTTCAACTATGTATCCAGTTAGAAATTCTAGTCCAACTTGATGTGCAATTTGCTCAGCAGTTTTCCCAGTCCATGCAATCAAATCCGGGGCGGCAGAGAATTTCAGTAAGGTGTATTCGTAAAGAACAAAGTTAAAGCATAAAGCTAGAGCAATCCAAATTAGGCTCCAAATTGTTGCTTCTTTGAGTGATACTGCGTGGGCTTTTCTGTGAAATAAGCCTAAATCAAGCAAAACAATAAGTAGAATAAATGCTACGAAAACTAAATATAGCCACCAGTAGTCGCTAAAAGGAAAAAGATAATTCATGGCAGGGAATATATAGCATATTTACTTTATGACAAAGAGCCATAAGGGCTAAAAATATATTTAAACAATTAAATCGGGCTAAAAGTAAAAGGAAGCCCCTGTTCTACGGTTACATTTTCCCCTGTAGCAGATAGCACTGTTATTTGCTCGGCCCAATCATCGATAATGGCCCTCTGATGACCGTATTGATCGAAATCTTTAAATGTAAATATTGAGGCTTTATCGCTTTGTCTGTCTCTACACTCTACTAGAATTTGATTTGTCTTGCCGTCACGCACTATTGCTTCGAATGCTATAGTTCCTTTAGTTAAGGTTTTTATAATCCCAGTTCCCGGAACAAAGAAGCCTGCAATTGTGCTTACAAAATTTGCCGCAGCTTTAGTTGGAGTAAGTTCTGTAATCGCAATCTCTAGAGTTAAGTAATCAATAGTTTTGTCCGGTATATCTGCAAGTTTTAGTGGATTATCTTTATAAGAGGTTAAAGTTGCTTTTAATCTATTTTCAAAGTAACGACCAGTTTCCTGAAGTGCCTCAATCTGATCTAGCTTTACATCATCAAAATCATCAGAAGTATTAATCTGTTTTTCAGCATACTTAGTATTAATAGGAAGTATAATAATTTGTTTGTACTTATTTTTTTCTTGATAGAATTTAGATCTATCTGAGTAGTAAGTTCCGTTAAAAGGAGATCTTGTTGGATCTGGTTTAAGTTGGTTGCCGTGAGGTAAGAACTCGCTTGCTGTTCCGGGAGAAGCTTTAAGTATTGAGCAGCCAGAAGCCGTAAATATTACTAGTAAACAGCAAGTAACAATTCGAGCTAAGTTAATTTTTCTTCTCCAGCAAAGAATCTATGATTTTTGTTACTTTGTTACTCATTGGATTTGTAAAAGATCCAAATCTTTCAACAAGTTTTCCATTTTGATCGATTACAAATTTCTCGAAGTTCCATTTAATAGACCCAGTTAAATCTGGATTTGCTTCGGTTGTTAGGAACTTAAATAGAGGTTGAATTTCTTCGCCTCTGACAGATCCTTTTGCGAATAAAGGAAAAGTCACGCCGAATTTTGTTTTGCAGAAGTCTTTAATATCTTTATTCGATCCAGGCTCTTGTCCTCCAAAATCATTAGAAGGAAAACCTAAAACAACAAAAGGTTTGTCTTTGTATTGATTCTGTAATTTTTCTAAGTCTTCATATTGTGGAGTAAACCCACACTGCGATGCAGTGTTAATAATAAGAAGAACTTTTCCTTTGAATGATTCTAATGACACTTCCTCGGAATCAATGTTGGTAACTTTATAATTATGAATTGAGGGTAAGTTTTGAACATCCTGTGCTTTGGCATATTTCGATACCAAGAAAACACAGCAAGTGATAACAAAAGATATAAGACGAATAAAAGTATTAAAATTTTTCATATTATCAGTGGTAACAGATTGAGTTAATTCAATAGATTGAGCAAGTCCCACGAAGAACTGTTATCTTACTCTCTGCGATCCTCTGTGCGCCTCTGCGGTAAAAACAAATCATAAAAACCATGCGCAACTTTCGAAATCTTGCTTTTTAAGACGTGTGTTGTGGATAAAAAATTTAGGCCTGTGGAAAACTAATAGAAGAAATTAATTTTCACGCGAATAAAATTAATGATATCAGCTACCTACAAAGCTGTCGGAACTTTCGACAGCTTCTAGTTGTTAATAACCTGTGTGGAAAACGGGAAATAAAAAATAATTCTATTTATATATTTAAATGATTTAAGGGGGTTAAATCTTAACTGAAAATTTACTTTAGGTTACTTAAAAAAAAGGCATCGACATTTACCATCTAATAACCATATATATTGTGGTAGTGGTAGGTTTTTAATACTAGATATTGTGGTTGCCTCTCAAAGAAGTAAAACCCAAGATCAAATTTTATTAAAAATGCCTAATGATTCTAGGTTGTTATGCTATTTGCGCATAATTTTTCTTAGGATAATTTGCGGTAAGTGGGAAGCTTTTGCTTAAAATTACCTCAAAAATCCACTAAAAACATAGTAATTTTAGATAGTTAAAGGGGTGCAATGGAAGGAGCAGTTGGCGAAGTAGGAGGAAACACTGGAAAAAATGTTGGTTCCAAAAATGTAATATCAAAATGCTCGGATCGGTCAATTGATTTGGCTTTAAACGGTTCTAACAAGAAAAACGCAGACCATTTTACAGTGGTTAAAAGAAACGGAACGCTTGTACCGTTTCGACGTGATCGTGTTTTTATGGCAGTTGAAGCTGCGGTTCGTGCGACAAATAATATCCCCGAAACCGAAAGTCTTCCGCAAAATCTATATTCAGTTGTTTCAAAAGTTACAAATGATGTTGTCGCAGAATGTCGCAACAAAGCCAAGGCTGGAGCTGCTCTAACTGTAGAAGGCATTCAAGATATCGTTGAGCAAATGTTGATGCTTAATGAACAATTCGAAGTAGCTCGTAACTATGTTATTTACCGCGAAGAGCATAAAGTCCTGCGTGATGATTCCCCGCGAAATCTAAAGATCCTTCGTCGCGATGGAAAAACTGCAGTGCGATTTAATCCAATGAAAATTGCATCCGCAATCGAAAGAGCATTTAGAGCAACGATGCAGATTGAAGGAACAACCCCTGATGAAATTATCGATTCAGTTAATTTACTTACAAATAAAGTAGTAGCTAGAGCTGTATCATTATCCAAATCCGGAGAAACTCTTCACATCGAACTAATCCAAGATGAAGTTGAGCGAATGATGATGCAGGAAGGTTTCTTCCAAGTTGCTAAAGACTTTATCGTGTATCGAGCAGAAAGAGCTGCAAAGAGAGTTCACGACGAAGAAATTAAAGAAACAGAAGTAGTTAAAGCTAAAACTTCTGCATCTGATAAGGGCCGAGTTTTTACAACGACTCAAAAAGATGGTTCTGTAAAAAAAATAACCGAAGCTCAACTAAGAAATCGTATTGAGTTTGCTTGCAAAGGATTAGAGGACTTAGTTTCATCTGAAGAAATTCTTGAGAGCTCGATTACAAACTTTTATGAAGGAATAAAATCAGAAGAAGTTGATACGTCAAATATACTTGCAGCGCGTCAAAAAATTGAAAAAGACCCTGCGTATTCTCAAGTAGCAGCAAGATTACTTTTGGATGTAAATTTTAGAGAATCTTTTGGGGTCGAAGCTAACGATCCGAAAGCTGATTCTGCTCAAAGAATTTATTTCTCAAACTACATCAAAAAAGCAATTGAACTAGAAAGATTGTCACCTGATCTATTGCAGTTTGATCTAGAAGAATTAGCTTCTGCCCTAAGATTCGAAAGAGACCTTAAGTTTACTTATTTAGGCTTACAAACACTTTATGATAGATATTTAATTCACGATCGTGAAGTTCGTATCGAAACACCACAGATATTCTGGATGCGTGTAGCGATGGGCTTAAGCTTGCGTGAAGGAAAAGATAAAAATAAAAGAGCAATTGAGTTCTATGATGTTTTATCTCAGTTCCTATTTACATCAAGTACTCCGACACTATTTAACTCGGGAACTCTGCACTCGCAGATGAGCTCTTGTTACCTATCAACTACAATGGATGATTTAAGTCACATCTTTAAAGTTGTAGCTGACGATGCTCAGCTTTCAAAGTGGGCAGGAGGTCTTGGTAATGACTGGACAAATGTACGAGCAACTGGTGCTTGGATTAAAGGTACAAATGGAAAAAGCCAAGGAGTTATACCTTTCTTAAAAGTTGCTAACGATACTGCTGTAGCGGTTAACCAAGGTGGAAAACGAAAAGGGGCAATGTGTGCTTACCTAGAAAGTTGGCACTTAGATATCGAAGATTTCTTGGAGCTTCGAAAAAATACAGGAGATGAGCGACGCAGAACTCATGACATGAACACTGCTAACTGGATTCCAGACCTTTTCATGAAGAGAGTTTCAGAAAACGGTATGTGGACTTTGTTTAGCCCTTCTGATGTTCCAGATCTTCACGACTTATACGGTAAAGCGTTCGAAGAAAGATATGTTCAGTACGAAAAACAAACTCAAACAGGTGAAATTCGTTTATTCAAACAAGTAGAAGCAGTTTCTCTTTGGAGAAAAATGTTATCGATGTTGTTTGAAACTGGACATCCTTGGATTACGTTTAAAGATCCATCAAACATTAGGTCTCCTCAGGACCATTGTGGAGTTGTTCACAGCTCGAACCTATGCACGGAAATATTGTTAAATACTTCTCGTGACGAGACGGCTGTTTGTAACTTAGGATCCATAAGTTTGGTTGAGCACCTTGATCCAAAAACTGGAAATATCAAAAAAGATCTCCTTGCTAAATCAGTTCGCACAGCTGTTCGCATGTTAGATAACGTTGTTGATATTAACTTCTATCCAACCAAAGAAGCCGAAAATTCAAACCTTCAACACAGACCTATTGGTTTAGGCTTGATGGGCTTCCAGGATGCTCTTTATGTGAAAAGAATTAGCTATGCTAGCCAAGAAGCAATCGAGTTTGCTGACGAAAGCATGGAGTTAATTTCATATTATGCAATTCTTGCATCAAGCGAACTAGCTAAGGAGCGCGGAACCTATAAAACTTATAAGGGTTCTAAGTGGGATAGAGGATTACTTCCAATTGATACAATAAGTCTACTAGCAAAAGAGCGTGGCGAAGCGTACTTAGAAGTTGACACTAGCAGCAAACTTGATTGGGAAATTGTAAGAGCCCACATCAAAGCTCATGGAATGAGAAATAGTAACACTATGGCAATTGCACCAACTGCTACTATTTCAAACATTACAGGTGTGACTCAGTCAATTGAGCCTATGTATAAGCACTTATTTGCTAAGTCAAACTTATCAGGAGAATTTATTGTCCATAATACATACCTAGTAGATGAGCTAAAAAAACTTAATCTATGGGATGCAGAGATGGTAGATGATCTTAAATATTTCGATGGATCAATTCTTGAGATTGAAAGAATTCCAGATGAGTTAAAAGTAATTTATCTGACGGCTTTCGAAATTGATCCAGAATGGACAATTGAGTGTGCTAGCCGCAGACAAAAGTGGATTGATATGGGTCAATCACTAAATCTGTACATGGCAGAACCAAGTGGTAAGAAACTTCATGACATGTACACATTCGCATGGAAATCAGGTCTTAAAACCACTTATTACTTGCGATCGTTAGGAGCAACTCAGATTGAAAAATCTACTACTGATATCAACCGCCGAGGGCTACAACCAAGATGGATGAAAAATAAATCAGCATCATCAAACGTTGTTGTTAAACGTACTGATGCGAATTTAGAAATTCCTAAAGTATGTGGACTTGATGGTGACTGCGAAAGCTGTCAGTAGAGCAATTTTTGAAATTAATAAATTTTTAGTAAAGGAGAAACTACAATGTTAGATTTTGGTGATAACGATAACGCAGGTAAAAAAGGAAGCGCACAAGGTACGCAGGGACGCTTCTCTGTAGACCAAAAACGATTAATTAACTGTAATACCGTTGATGTAAACCAACTTATGCCACTTAAGTACAAGTGGGCATGGGAGCACTACATCAATGGATGTAACAACAACTGGCTTCCTACAGAAGTTCCAATGCAAAAAGATATCGAGCTTTGGAAATCAGATAGATTATCTGATGACGAAAGACGCGTTATTATGAGAAACCTTGGGTTTTTCAGCACTGCTGAAAGCCTTGTAGGTAACAATATTGTTTTAGCAATATTTAAGCATGTAACAAATCCCGAGTGCCGACAGTACCTATTAAGACAAGCTTTCGAAGAAGCTGTTCACACTCATACTTTCCACTACATCGTTGAATCACTTTCTCTAGACCAAGGAGAAGTTTTCAATATGTATAACGAAGTTAATACTATCTCGGATAAAGATAAATTCGAGATGCAGTTAACAGCCGAAGTTCTTGATCCAAACTTTACAACTAAGACATTCGAAGGAGCTCAAAAGTTCCTCGAGAATCTTGTTGGTTATTACGTAATCATGGAAGGAATATTCTTCTATTCAGGATTTGTCATGATGTTGTCATTCCAACGTCAAAACAAAATGAGTGGTGTTGCAGAGCAGTTCCAGTACATTTTACGTGATGAAACTATTCATCTAAACTTTGGAATTGACTTAATCAATAGCATCAAAGAAGAGAACCCAGATCTTTGGTCAACTAAGTTCCAAGCGCATATTGTTGATAAAATTAAGCAAGCAGTTGAGCTTGAAATCAAATATGCAGAGGATTGCTTACCAAGAGGTATTCTAGGATTAAGTGCTCCTATGTTCCGCGAGTACGTTCAACATATTGCTGATAGAAGATTAGAAAGAATCGGCTTAACAGCAATATACGGTTCAAAAAATCCTTTCCCATGGATGAGCGAAACAATCGATCTTGGAAAAGAGAAGAACTTCTTCGAGACAAGAGTTACAGAGTATCAAACTGCGGGTGCTCTTCAGTGGTAGAAGTTACTAAGTAGAACTTTTTATCAAGAAAATTAATATGAAAATGCGAAAGGGTAACACCTTTCGCGTTTTTTTATTATGAGCAAAGTGTATTTATTACTCTATCAACTAAGTCCCCAGATTGAATTATCTGCTCAATCTGCCTTCTCTCTGCGTCATATTTTTGAATTAACGCTTTAACTTCTGGTGAATCCGGGAATTTAAATGTAACTGGATTTACTATGTATCCATCGGGCAAAGAGGTGGAGTTTAAAGTTGTTTCATTTGAATAAGTTGTTTCTCGATTTAGTTCCTGATACTTCTGCCATGCTAATGAGCATTCACGGCCATAACCGAGCATAATCCCAAATAGATGCTCACATTCTGCAAATGAAAGCGGAGAAAATATCTGATCAAGTGATTCTGAGTTTAATAATTTATTCAACATCTGGTCTGCCGAAAAATCATCCCCAAACTTCTGTTTAAATAAATCTAAATTTTCGGAAACTACCTCTAGGAACTTATTTTTTGAAATTGTTAATACCGCAGTTAATTGGCTAACACTAGAACTGCTATCTTTAAGTTTCTTAATTACAAAATCAGGATTAGTTTTTTTGCGGGATACATAATCTAGCATCGAATTTAATTCTGTAATTGATGGTTTAGTCCTATTGGTAATAGTTGAAGCATTTTGATCGCTAATAACTATTACATATGAGCAAGGTTTTGACCCAAATAAGACATATCCTAAATGTTGATGTGTAACAGATAAGTAAATGTAATTTGTTAAGTCTCTATTCAGTTTTGCTGATAGTGATGGTGCAAACTGTGCTTCTGCCAGTAGAGCCGAAATGTCCTGATCCGAACATCCCGGACACAGGAATTGCTCTAATTGCTTGGCTATCGGATGTTGTCGAGACATATAGACTTAGAATATATCAAATTATACACCCTAAGTTACGAGCCTGATATGAATTATTGATTCATTACAGACATAACATATTGAAATTATGAGCAAATATAATTGCAAATAATAAACAACTATATTCTTAAATGTGACAATTAATTTTTAATGAAAAATTAAGGGTTGCAAAGTATCATCTGACGAATCAAATAAGTAACCTTTCTTAGTATAATATAGTCATGTCTAATCTTGCGCCCAAATTAAGTATCGACGGGTCTTTGTACGAGCTATCGAGTGTTAGAAGTATTATCCAAGCTAATCTTAGTCAAATAACTTCTTATACCGAGCTTGATGGAAAATTTACGATTCGATTTTCTTCTCCCAATAGCGCAGCTGATTTGTTAGAGGATCTTTATTGCAAGATGACAACGCAGTCTAGTGCATCAACTCCTATGTATTGGCATCTTCAACATGCCTGGTGGCCGCTGATACGCCCCATGTTTTGCTATAGCGACGGAAAGGAATTGGCTAAAACCCAATCATCAATTCGTTATTTAAATATAGGGTCTACAGATGTAGATAGTTTTGTGGGGTCGTTTTATAAGAAAATAAATATTGATAGTATACAAGGTGCGCCACAGATTCTTCCAAATGATACTTGGATACTAGATAAATTAACTGTGACTCAAAAATTTGAAGAATCTGTTCAGGGCGAGATCGAGAGATATTTTGATATTTCTAAAAATTATGATGATTTTAATGCCTCACAATTTATTAAAGAATTTTTAGAAATGAAATCAAATTTTGAAGTTACTATAAACTGGTCTGACAATAAAAGTTTAACTAGTCAGTTTGATAGTTATTTTATTTAAAGGTAATGATGAACCAGAGCACAGATCCCAAAGCCATTCATGTTAAACCTGTTACATCTGAAGACTTAAGCAAAGAAAGATTAGTTATGCCTAATGCTATACCATTTGATGCTTGTCCTCTTGGATTGGAATTTCAAGGTTATTGGGATCTTCTGTCACCAGAAGAAAAAAAATGGGAGTTTGATCCTGAAGGATTGTATTCAATTACAGTAAAACCAATAGCAACAGACCAGGCCAATCGTCTTCTTGGGCAAACTGTAGTAGACCTTTTTTGTGGTTGTGGCGGAAACGCAATTGCTTTTGCAAAATCAGGCAAAAAAGTAATAGCCCTCGAGAATAACTTAGATAGGTTACAAATGGCGATTGAAAACGCCAAACTCGCTGATGTCTACGACAGAATTCAATTTATACATGGTGATGCGGTGGAATTTCTACACAAACAAGCTGCCTCATTAAAGCCAGATGCAATTTTCTTAGATCCTCCTCAACAACGAGCAGTTTCCATTAGATGGATTTAATCCAAATGGTCAGATGCTACTTGAATTTGCACTTCAATATGCAAAGCATGTTGCAATTAAGTTGCCTGATAATTTTAAGTTTGACGAACTTGAGCAGTATAAGATTGGTTATACTAAAGTGCCTGACTACCTTGGCGATAAATTACTTCACTATACGGCTTACTTTGAGTCACCCAGTCTAAGCCCTGCATAACGATATACAAGTTTTTTAGTATCATTTAATTTGTCAAAAAATACTAAAACTTTAAAGTTTTGGGCCTGATCGTTTATGTCTCCGTCAACGCCACTAATGGTTCCTCGCCCAAATAAAGAATGAGAAACAATAGTACCTTCACTTATTTGGTCGATTTGTAATAGTGGCAAGTGATCAATTTTAAAAGATTTGTCGTTTGAAGAATTTTTATTTGCAAACGAATTAGCACTACTAACTATACCGCTTGTGAATAAATCGTCAGAAGAAAACTGAGTTGAGAAACTTTTTTTACTTTTTTTATTACCCCATCGGTTTAATTCGGTATTCTCGAAATCATAATCAGCACCTGATTGATCTTCTAAATAAGTATCGGTTATTGAAGTAAAAAAACTTCCCATTGGATCGTTAAAAACTTGCTTTGGAATATCATAAGCAAACCTACTGGGTTCCCTAAACCAAGACGAACCTGCATCTGGGTCAGAAAAACTATTGGCATTTCCGCCCGAACGAATTCCTCTTTTTTTAGCACGAGTAATGTGAAGGAGCTTTCTTGCGCGAGTCATACCCACATAACAAAGCCTTCGCTCTTCATCGATTTCATCGGGTGAGTAAATGGTACGTTGATGAGGCAAAAGACCCTCTTCAACTCCAGTTAAGAATACTAAATCAAATTCTAATCCCTTAGCTAAGTGTAGAGTCATAAGAGAAACAGCCTCGGCAAAATTATTGCCAGATGGATTTGCTTCTTCCTGTTTAACCGTAACGTCATCTCCACCTGCAAGTGCTACTCTGTCTAGGAACTTATGCACAATTTGAATATTTGTTGCGCCCTCTTCGTTGTCAGTTTCCATCATTGAAGCTGCAACCGAAGATAATTCCTTTAAGTTTTCCAATCGTGATTCAACTTGCGGATCGTCTTTTATAGCTTTTAGTCTTGGACCGTATTCGGATTTTTTGATTATGTCTTCAATTAGTTCAAATAACGGAGCCGTGTGTAAAGTTTTTTGAAGTTGCTCTATCAATTTCACAAATGAGGCTACGTGTTTATTGCGACCATTTAAATCTTTAGCCGCCTGTAGTAGTGAGCATTGATTCTGTTTTCCATATTCAGATAGCTGAACAATTGTTTGTGCACCGATTCCCCGTGTCGGAGTATTAATTATTCTTAGAAACGCTTGGTCGTCTCCTGGATTAACAATAAGTCTTAAGTAAGCAACAATATCTTTGATTTCTTTTCGATCGTAGAACTTTAAGCCACCAAAGACGCGATAAGGTAAGTTTAAGCTTAATAGAGCTTCTTCGATTGCACGTGATTGAGCATTGGTGCGATAAAATATTGCGATGTCACGAAGAGATACACCTTCGGACTGCTTTTTTTTAATTTCTTTTGCTATGTA
>JBILET010000212.1:0-3755 GCA_044351935.1 Bdellovibrionota bacterium | reverse complement strand
CATCACACAAAGTTTATGGCCAGGCACATGCGTTATTAACAGGGGACGTTTTAGTTGCAATAGCATTTAGTGCAATTAACAACTGTGAACAGATTTCAGAAAAACAAAAACTTATTCTTAATAAAGAATTGTCACAAACTTATATCGAACTATGTAATGGGCAGTTATGGGATCTTAATGAAGAAAAACGAAAAGATAACTTAGAGCTTATCCATTTAAAGAAAACAGGAAGACTTTTTAGTGCATCATTTGTTTTCGGCGCAGCAGTTATCTGTGAGGATAATAAAACTCTTCAATTATTATCTCAATTAGGGCAAGAATGTGGCCTATTTTTTCAAATTTTGGATGATTATTTAGATGTAGTAGGGGATCCAACAGAAAGAGGAAGACCATCTGGCAGTGATGAAAAAAATAATCGACTCACTGATGTTTCGACTCAAACGTTACTAAATGCAAAACAAAGAGTAGATAATAAACTTATTGCTATTGAACAAAA
Source organism: Bdellovibrionota bacterium (assembly GCA_044351935.1). GTDB lineage: Bacteria > Bdellovibrionota_C > UBA2361 > UBA2361 > JBIKWN01 > JBIKWN01. Next base: position 3,259 of record JBILET010000212.1, on the reverse strand, counting down.
TATTTCATCAGAGCTTACAAATATTCGAATGATTCTTGCAGAACTTGAGTCAAAAGCTAAATTAAAAAAATAAAATATCTACCAATGTCATCAAAAGTAAAAATTGGAATATTCGATAGCGGGCTAGGGGGATTAACAGTATTAAGAAGCTGTGTGGATGCTGTAATTAATAGAGATCTTGATTGCTCAAATATTGAATTTATTTATTTAGGTGATAACGCAAGAGTTCCGTATGGCTCAAAAAGTCCAGCTACTATTAAAAAATATGGGACAGAATGCGCGTTATTCCTAAAATCACAAAATACAGATTATGTAATAGTTGCCTGTAATACGGTGTGTGCTCATGCACTTCAGGAAGTAGAAACTACAGTTGAGCAGTCTGTAATTGAAACTATTACTCCTTCAGTACAAGTTGCAATTGAATCAACTACAACAAAAACAATCGGAGTAATTGGGACAGCTGCTACGTGTGCTTCAAACGCTTACCAGAAAGCAATAAATGCCATTAATCCTGATATCAAGGTAACTTCAATTGCCTGCCCGTTATTTGTTCCATTAGTTGAGCAAGGTATGTTTGAAGGCGAAATAGTAGATAAGATTATACAACTTTATCTAGAGCCATTTAAAAACACTCAAGTCGATACAATAATATTAGGATGTACTCACTATCCTTTATTGACTAAAGCTATAAATAAATATTTTGACGGAAAAATTAAACTTGTTGCTTGTTCTGATGCTATTGCAAATTGCTTAGTTGAAAAACTAAAAAACAATCACTCATTACTTCTACAAAAAACATCTGAAAATTCAAAACAAACCCCACATGTCGAGTTCTTTGTCACTGACGAATTATCTTATTTCAATTCACTAGCAACTAAGTGTTTAGATGGAATAGAAGTTAATTCCAAGATAGCCACATTCCCTATATAGCAGTAATACGATTAAGCTAATTCCTTACTAAAACGACTAAGGGCTGCTTTTTTTATAGATGGGTGAACTTTTTCTAATAATGCTTTAACTGCTCCCGTTTTGTTAGCACTTCTAGAATAATAAATAAGTCGAACTAGTTTTCTTACAGCATCCAAGTTTTCTTGTTTAAAGGACTCGAGTTTATCGATGTTTGAGGTTTCTAAAGTTTTTAACTCTGCACGGGTTAACATCGCGTTATTAAACTGTTCAACAAACATTTTACTTTGCAATTCAGCGTCATGTTGATATTCCGCATCAAGATAAGATAGGACATTATCGAATACGCCGTCTCCCAGAGCATTAAAAGCAGGGGTTAATGTAACATAACGAACAGTGTAGTAAGATGGTGCATTGTCTTGTTGTTTAATCCATCCGGGAAATGAAATGGAAGGATTGTTAATTACTGCTGATTTTGGGGATTCTGTATCAAATAGATATAGAGTTATAGATTGAAATTTTAGGTCTACTGAATATTCGCCTTTAACAATACCAATTGTGGAAGGTGAATCAGAAAAAAATTTAAAAATAGGAAAAGTAGAAGAATTAATTTGATATGTTTTATCGCTATTTGTTTTAAAAGGTAAAACACTGCCTGTTGAGGGGATATTGTACTTTTTACTATCAAAAAAAGGGTCTCCTCCAACTGTACTTAACGTAGAATAAGGGTCTTTAAGAATTGCTAACCAGTGTTTTTGGCCTTTATTTGATCTATTTAGAATTTCTATATCATCCTGATATTTTCTGTGAACTACTAATCCATTTGGAATAGATTCGAGAGTGATAGACCCGTAATCTACACCTGAAAATTGGGATTTATTAGAATCTCTTTCTAAATTTAACGACGCTTTTTCACCTAGCGATGTTAATGCTTGGGTGACTTCATTTTTTGAAATTGGTGTATTACTTACAACTGTAGATACTGCATTATCAAGCAAAGGAGTAACTAACCAAATGCTGATTGCTAATATGCACATCACCACTGCGAAACCACAAAAAACGTATACAGGGGGAATCCCAGGAGAGAACTTAGTACCACCGGTGTTATTATATGCCTCAAATTTTGTCATAGGATAGTTTTTCCAAAAGCGCTTTCTAATAGTCTAACTGATAATGATAAGGACATATCGTTCTGATCTATTTCTGGATTTAGCTCAACAAATTCAATGCTGAGCAAGTTTTGGACTAATGCAACTTCTTCCATTATGTAATGGGCTTCGCGCTCCGTGATTCCTCCGTGAACAGGAGTTCCAACACCAGGCGCAATTAAGGGATCGCAAACATCAAGGTCAAACGAGACTACTATACCGTCTGTTTTTCCCTTTAAATATGAAAATGCATCACGCGTTATTTTAGCGATTCCCTGCTCGTCAATGTCATGCATAGTGTATGCACGAATATTTAATTCTTTTAGAAGAGCTTTCTCACCAGGATCAACATCACGTAAACCTATATAAACTAAATTAATAGGTTTTAGCGCAGGGCGACCAACACACAGTGAAGTTAGCTGTGGGTCTCCAAGGCCTAAAAGTACAGCAAGGGGCATTCCATGTATGTTTCCAGAAGGACTTGAATCGGGGGTGTTAATATCAGCATGCGTATCAATCCAAATTACACCAAGTTCTGCATCTTGTCCGTGTTGAGTTCTAAGATAACTTGCAGCTGTACTTATAGAGCTAATCGAAATCGAATGATCACCTCCAACAACTAAAGGGCGCCTTCCATTTTCATAAACTGATAGTACTGATTTTGATAAAGATTGGTGAAAGGATAAGAACTCTTGTAGATGCTTAAGTTTTGGGTCTGACTGTGAAGTTGGCTCGAAAACTGGTCTAATTGTATTTAAACACTCAACCCCAGTACCTAAACAATCTAGTCTGGACATTAACCCAGCCTTAGTAATTGCAGATGGGCCAAATGCAGCCCCTTTTTTACTAGAACCAAGCCCATAGGGTGCTCCTACAAATGTCCAAGGTCTAGAATAGAATGCGTCTTTCATAGTGTGTACAGATAACATTTGGCAACAAAATTAGGAACCATAGATATTAGCTAGCTTTTTATTGATTAGGTATGATTTTATGCCCAAAATTAATGCAAGTTTTACGGTAGATTACTTGTGAATAGTCCAGCATTTAATAATAGAGGCCATTCTGAAACCCAAAAGTTTAACGAAAGTTTTGCGGATACTCAGAGTAGATTATCAACTGCTTCATTTGAAGAAGTTATTCGAGTATTAAGTCAAATCGAAGATCACACATCTAAAATAAAAGAAGCTGGAATAATTGCTGACGAG
>JBILET010000018.1:0-10682 GCA_044351935.1 Bdellovibrionota bacterium | reverse complement strand
TTTGCTCAAGAGCTATGCGATCGCTACTCACTAGAGAGTACCAGTGCTACTTACGAAAAAGCAGAGGTTGTCGTTCGTAAGCTTCTTGATACTCTTTAGTTGAATTGGTTTTAGTAAATGTCCGAATTTAAAGTAGCAGAAGGTGTTCAGACTAAAGAGACAGGGGGCTCGGATGGAAATTTAGCAGAGTCAATTAAGCAGACAGATGAGTTAATTAAAGCGCGCGAAAAAGCAAAGACTGACGCACAAAAAAATGATACGCAACAAAATCAGAACCTATCTACTGATATTGTAGAAAATCAACCTGAACCACCGCGAACTGAATCTGTGTCAGAAATACAATCTGGACAGAAACCAATTGTATCTACTGGAGTCACTGGCGCAAATGGAGCGACTGTATCGGGTGCGCCTGTTGTTGATCCTAGTAGTCCTGACTCATCTTTAAACTTAAAAGTAGCCGACGGTAATACTGGTGCTACCGATAGTAAACAAATTAATAAGCCAATTAATCCACTCGAAACTAAAGATAATCAATCCGAAGTGCAGCCAGTACTAGATTCTCAGCCTGGAAAGCAGAGAGAAATTGTTACTAATAATCCCACCGGTGAAAAAATTGTCATAAAAGAGGATGCTGTTGGGAATCGTAATGTTAAAGTTGTAGAAAATCCTGAGGTACCTGTAGACATACCTAAAGACCGGACTGAAAAATCAAATCTTACACCTGATAAAAGTCCAAAAGACGAAAATGTATTCACAGCAAAAAATCTAGAACCAGAACCAGTCCGCCCTGAAAATAAAACTTCATCAGAAAACCCTTCAAAACAAGGCAATCAATCAGAAAAATCTGATCTTAAACCATATTCAACTGAATCTTCAGGGAGTAAGCAATCAACCCCTGAATCAAATAGGCAGGAACAAAGCAGAACCGAACCTGTTAAACCTACTGAATCAGTAATTCCTCGTAACAGCGAACCTCAATATAAAGAGCCCCCGCAGCCTTCAGCAAAACCGATTACACAGTCTGAGGACAGGCAACCAGTTCAATTAAAATCAAATCAACCAGATCCGCGTCCTGTCGTGCCAGAGCATTCTCAAAGACAGACACCAGTTGCATCTGAAGCACCATCTTCAAAGCCTGCTACTACACCGGAAGTTGTTCCTCAAAGGACGAGCGACCAAAAACAAGAACCTATTATAAGAGTTGCTCCCGAATCTAAACCCATAGTAGAAAATAATAAATCGATAGAACCGAATTTATCTGCTAAATCAAGTCAAGCATCGGAAGCTCCTAAAGCAGTTGTTCCTCAGCCTAAAATAATTGAAAAACAAGAAGTATCAAAAGCTGTTGATTCTGCTAAGTCCGACAATGTTATATTAGCTACAAAAATTAAGGATTTAGTACAGCAAGTTGTATCCGCTAATACAAAAGACATTGTCCGAGTTCAAGCTAAAGAAGAATTAGTTAAAATTGTTGAAAGTGCTGTTAAAAAAGCCACTTTTGAAGGTAAAAATGCCGACCTTATACAAGTTATAAAACAAATAATTGCAGAACCTGTAATTAAAGATTCCATAAGAGTAGTAACAGGGTCTTCGGGGGATAACCATTCGATTAAAGAATTAAAAGCTCTTCTTGATCAAGTTGTAGCAATTAGGAATAAAAACCAATCTGAACAAAAACTTGAGTTAAACACTGCTAATGTCAAAAGAATAGAAGACATTCAGGGCCCTGTTATCACTAAAGAAGCTGCACTTGCGGCCTTAGTCGGGATTTTGGTTGATGCCGACAAAATCACAAGTAGACTTGTAAAAGAAGTTCAGCTTGAAACCACAAGCAAACTTTCACAGATTCAATCCACAGTAGATGAACTAATAAAATTACGAGTAGAGCAGTTTATTTCGTTAAGTGTTAAGGGATACGGTGTTGATGGTGCTACTTTTAAAGCGCTGTGTCAGGAAACTATAGCTGAACTTGCTAATCGCTACGGGTTAAACGATCAGCAACGCGCACTATTAAACCAAATATTAATTCAAATTAGTGAATCAGATTTTTCTGGCGGTCAGCCTTCTACTTCAACAGATAAAGACAAAGCTAAAGATCCTCAGCAGAAAGATGTAGTTGACCCGAATAAGAGAGAACTTACTCCCAAAGAGATAGAAGCTTTATTCCTCAAAGAAGTCGAAACTCTTGAAGCATTTCTAAAAGAGCGTGAAGAAATCAAACGTGCAAAAGCTGAAGCTGAGCTAGTTAACCTTTTAGCCGAAGTCATCGACGAGACTATGTCTTATAAAATTGATGAAGACTTAGAAGTAATTAAAGTTTTCACTATTAAAGGAATTGTTATACATCAGAAAACAAGAGTACCAATTCCTAATGTGAAAATTTTTGCTGGTATTCTGGGGATGTACGAAACTGACCAAGACGGGCAGTTTATAATTCGAAACGTTCCACAATTAACTCGTTACATAATTGGCGCAGACCATTCTGAGTACGTGTTTACTCCTCCGTATCATAGTGGAACACTGGATACATCGGTTGAAATTACATTCGAAGCTACAAGCAGCCGTTTATAGAACAAAGTCCTTTAGTTGTCTGGCTATTACAGCAAAATGTGCAACTGATGGAGAAATATTTGTTAACTCGTTTATAGACTGAACTGTTGGAGTATATGAAGGAGACCCTTCAATACGTGCGCTTAGTTCAGAGCCTGAATTAATTGAGTTATTCAAGGCAAACTCAACCATTCCAACAAGAGCTTTATCTATGTCAGATAAAGATTGTTTGCGAAGAGTATATTCCCATCTGTTTGAAGGCTGAATAGAGTCTTTTAAATATTCACGACCAGTGATTCCTAAAGATTCTTTAACAGCTTTCATAAAGCTTAAAGTCTTATCAACAGGAATTTTTCGTCTATCAGATAAACATAAAACTTCCAAAGAATTAGCAACTCGAGGAAGTGATCTTAGTAACATCTTTGTTTTAACGTTTAACTCTTCAGCAAGATGCTCGTCTTTTAAAGGTTTATCTTGGAAATATTCTAGTTGAGTTCCATTGCTAATAATTGGTCCAAATTTTGCGATTAGATCATCAAGACTAGCGGTGTCTGCTTTTGCATTTAAAACAATCCAGTTAGCAATTGCTCTTAAACTTTGCTCAAATTGAGCTCTGCTTGATAAGTAACTTGCTGCTGTGCCTGGTTTATCAAGTACTCGCAAATCAGCCAATATTTGCACTGTGTCGATAGACAATAACGCAACCAGCGACGCTTTGAGTGCTGTATCTGTGTGAGCATTTCCATTTTTTGTTAACCTATAGAAGAAGCTAATTCCTAATGTATCAACAATAAGGTTGGTTGCTTGTGTAGCAATTATTGTGTCACGAAGTGGATGTTGAAGAATTTCGTTTTTAAACCTCTCTCGCAGTAAAGTAGGGAAGTAGTTTATTAACAAAGGCTCTAAACATTTTGCTTTTAACAATGAGGATTCAAGAATAAGTCTTTTAATCCACATCTTAGTTGCAGCCAAACATATGGCTAACTCTGGGCGATATAGACCATTTTTCACTGTTAGGCGTTGATATAATTCATCGTCTTGAGGCAAGCCATCCAAGGCTCTGTTTAGATAACCTTTTTGCTCCATCGCAGAAATAAATCCTCGGAAGAACTCATGCTGTATAACCGATCTTTGTGATGACATGGTAAGTCTGTATGCATGTTCTCGGTTCTGATGTAGTACGTGTTCACATGACTCTTCTGCCATCTGTTTAAGCAGCACGTTTCTTTCATCTCGAGTAATTTTTTTGTTTCTAATTAGCCCCGAGAAAAGAATTTTTAAGTTTACTTCTTTGTCGGATAGTCCAACTCCACCGGAGTTATCAATTGCGTCAGTATTTAAGCGCCCACCAAGTCGCGCAAATTCAACTCTAGCGCGCTGAGTTAGTCCAAGGTTTCCGCCTTCTCCGATAATTTTGCATCGAAGATCTGTTGCGCTGATTCTTACAGGGTCATTTCCACTGTCGTTTACTTGAGCATTTGTTTCAGATGATGCTTTTATGTAAGTTCCAATTCCTCCATTCCAAAGTAGATCTACTGGAGCTTTAAGAATTGCTTGAATTAGTTCTTCTCCTGAAAGTACGTTGGTAGAGGTATCGATTCCTAGAGCTTGTTTTGCTTCGGCTGAAAGAGTGATTTCTTTGGCACTTCTTTCGAATACTCCACCACCTTTACTAATTAACGCTTGGTTGTAGTCACTCCACTGAGATCGCGGTAGTTCAAATAAACGCTTTCTTTCCTGAAAAGAAACTTTAGGATCAGGAGTAGGATCTATAAATATATGACGGTGATTGAATGCTCCAAGAAGTTTTAGATTTTGGCTTAATAACAATCCGTTACCAAATACGTCTCCGGCCATATCACCGATACCAACAGCTGTGAATGTATCTGTTAAGTAGTTAATTCCAAGGTCGTTGAAGTGTCTAAGAACGCATTCCCATCCGCCTTTCGCAGTGATTCCGTAAACTTTATGGTCATACCCGTTTGAGCCTCCTGATGCAAACGCGTCATCAAGCCAGAATCCGACTTCGTTGACTGCTATGTTATTTGCAGTGTCACTAAATGTCGCAGTTCCTTTATCTGCAGCAACTACAAAATAAGGATCATCGTTATCAAGTCTTACTACGTTAGAAGGAGGACAGATTTTTCCATCGATTTGGTTGTCCGCTAAAGAGATTAGGGCTCTAATAAATTTGATATAAGTGTTTCGAACTGCATCTGCAACCTTAGATGAATCGCTAGGCATGCGCCGTACAAAAAATCCACCTTTTGCGCCTTCTGGAACAATAAAGACGTTTTTAACTTTTTGTGTTTTTACTAATCCTAATACTTCAGTTCTGAAATCATCAGGTCTTTCGCTCCATCTAAGTCCTCCGCGAGATACAGCGCCAGTTCTTAAATGAATACCTTCAACATCGAAGCTGTGTACAAAGATTTCACGCCACGGTTTTGGCTCGGGCATAAAGTCTATACCTTCGCAATTTACTTTGAACGCTAGTTCAGCACTGTCAATGTAGTAGTTCGTGCGCAGTATATTTCTAACTACTGTTAGTAATGAGCGAAGAATACGATCTTTAGAGATATCTTTTTCTTGTCTTACTATGTCTTGGTATTCTCTGGTTAGTACTTCTACTTGAGAAGATTTTTCTTGAGAAGATAATTTTAAATTTGGGTTAAAAGTTAAGTCAAAGATTTTCCATAATGTAGAGGCCGCTAAAGGATTATCAGCTAGTCCTTCTCTGATTTGGTGTTTTCTTGGAAAAGCGCCTAACTGCCACAAGTAGCTACATAGTGAGCGCATTAATTGCACCTGTCGGCTATTTAAACCAGTAGTCAGTGAAAGTGAAGTTAGTACATCATGCTCGGCTCTGCCGTCTAGGATCTCTTCAAGAGCTGGTTTAGCAGAGTTGTTGAAATAATCTAAGTTAATTGGTTTTGAAGAGGAGGTATCTACTTCAACTTTGTGTATCGAAAATGATATCGAATCGGCTAATCCGATAGTAAATGAAGAGTCTTTAACTACTGTAAATCCCGCGTGTTCTAAAACAGGTAAAAATTCACTTAATTTGAAATCTTTTCCTCGACTGATGATTTCGATTGCACCACTTCCTGATGTATTCGAGTGAGTTGCAAGTGTGACAGCGGTTCTGTTTGATTCTGATAGTTGAGTTAGGATTTTTATATGCTCAAGAGCTTGATTGGCCGTGTAAGTGGCTTTGTACTTGTGATCAAAAGCGCTTACGAAGTTTAAGCAGTTTGAGGGTAGGGATGCATTCGCACGGACCAATCTTGATAGAGTTCCTTCAAAATCTTCGCTAATTGCTTGGATTTGGTTGTTTAGTAAATCCAAATTGTAATTTTCTGTTGGAGAAAAACTTAGTGCTGCGTGGTAATACAACTTTGTAGTCGAATGTGATGACGAGTCAACATATGACTCAAGATCGTCAGCTGTGACGTTGAAAAATTTGCAAAGGGCTCTACCAATTTCAAGTCTTACTTCATCGCTGTAGCGATTTTGAGGAAGTATAACAAGGATGGATGCTCCACGTTTGGAAGTATCAAATCTTACGATTACTTTTGGATCAAGTTGAGTTGTAACTTCGATTGTTTGTTCGATAATTGAAAGTAGTCCAGCTCTGCTAAGTCTAATGGCTTCTTCTTTTGGCATCCGCCCAAGAGTGTCAGAAATGCTTTTATAGTCGTGGGAGCCTCTTACAACATTGGTTTCTTGTAATAGATAATCAAGTTTTCTTTTGATTAGTGGAACATCAATTCCTTCTTGGGATACAGCTTTTGATGAAAAGATCCCTACTAAAGATAGAATAGAAGTAAGTTCGCCAAGATCATCACAAAGAGCAACTTGCAGATGTGACATTTTAACTCTTCGGTGGATTGGGCTAGATTCGCGGAATTTTGTGAGCCACAGTGGCTCGCCAAGTTGCGTGAAGGACCTTAAATCTTCATCGATTTCTTTTTTTATAATTGCTGTAGTTGAATCGACAAATGAAAGAAGTCCTAATGTATTTTTTTGGTCGAGCGCATTGATCGTATAGGAATTAGAGCTGTCTTTTGTTACGGAATGTATGGCGCTTCCTAAGAAGATAAATGAATCGTCTAGTAGCCAAGTCAAAAATTCATTTACTTGTAAATTCTCGGCCTTGCTAAAGTGTTTATAGTAATTAGCGGAGCTCGCAGAGTCGGCAGCTTTTTTGACTATATTTGTTATCGCAGAAAAATTATCTGTGACACTAGTTAAAATTTGAATAGTTCTTTCTAGTGAAGTAAGAAGCTCGTCTGTAACTTTATCAACAACTACGAAATTTATTGAGTAAGTTATGCCATTGATTTCAATTGCAGGATGAAGTAGTGCATCAATGTTGATACCTAATGATGAGCAGCATTCTGAAATAGAACTTACTATAAATGGTCGATCACTAAGGCCAATGAATATTCCAGAGTTATCTTTAGATTTTGATATCCAATAAGCTTTTTTTGCAGAAGCAATGTTAGAAATAAATTCGTTTAGATTTTCCTCGATAAGAGCAAGTTGAGAATTGTCTTTTGAAGATAAAAAAGACGTTGGAGCGTTAGCTAAGAGTTTTTCGAGATAGCTATTTTGATCTGAAGAGTGACCATTTGCAGATTTAGTTTTTCCGGCAAAAAACTGTCTCAGCTCTTTTAAACGATTTAATAAGTAGGTTTTTTTGCGAGAGGATGTTTGTTCTTCAACAGGATTATTCATGGGCTAAATTGTAGCCTAATTCTTGTCTTGTTGTAAGATTTCGCCCTAACAAAAACTGCAGTTTTCGACCAGAAATTAGCTAGTCGTAGATATTTCTCTCTCGTTCGAATGTTGCTTTTGTATCTTCAATTAGTGTCTGTAATGTGGAGTCAACAGATTCCTTGGGTATGCCAAGTTTTAAGGCTATTTCTTTCAACTCCTCGCCGTGGATCGAATAACCTTCAGGGATTCCAATACCAGCCGAGTGGGTGATGGAATCTGCAAGTCGTACTATCAAAGTTTTCTCTTCAACCTCGCTGTCGACGCGCATCTGGTCAAGAGGATCTCCGTAATGAAGAATAACTTGGCAGGTATCGGACGAGAAGTTCCACTTCTTTGCAACTAAAGCTCCAATTAAAGGATGAGAGAAGCCAAAAACTTCTTGCTCGACAACAAGATAATCACCGCCCGAGTCTTTAATTTTTTCGAAAACTTTTTCGTAGTCACTAGAAGTATTGGGTTGGAAAAGCAAAACTATCTGTCCAAGATTATGCAGTAAGCCAAGTAAGAAAACTTCTTCTGCATATTTTTTGCGAAGTTGCTTTGCAATTGATGAAGCTGCCATCCCGCAACACATTGCTCCTTCCCAAATAAGTTTTTCTTTTGGGCCGAATTTTTTTTGAAATTGTCTTAATGTGGCTGCAACAATTACACCTTTTAAGGATTTAAAGCCTATAACCATTATTGCTTGGCTAAGTGTTGTAATTTCGCGTTGTCTGGCAAACATTGCAGAGTTTGCAATTTTTAGAACTCGAGCAGCCAACGCCGCATCAGTGGAGAGAATTTTGGTTAGTTCGGTTGCTGTGCAATCTGGGTCTTCAACTAAGCTAATTGCTCTACCAGCTACTGTAGGCATAGGGGGTAGATCGCCTACCCATGCTACTATTTCGCGCCAGTCTTTTCCGGCGGCTAGGCGACCTTCGAATTCTTTTGGGCTAGATTCCATATAAAAGCTTATATCGGTTAATTTATGCCATTATCTTAGCAAAATCATTAATTTTATTTAAAAAAATTAAGCGGTTATGTTAAAACGGTATTTGATAAAAAAAGAAGTTGATACCTTTTTTACTAAAAATTTTAAGGTATGCTGGGTTAAGTAATTTTCCCATTCATCCGATAGGATTATTTATAAGATTGTTGGTTTAACGTACAAGGGGACCTAATGTCAGAAAATGAATTTATAACAGAGATTGTTGGTGATAAGGGATTTATCAAAGTAACCGGAGACTTAGATTCGGAGCCACAAGGTGAAGCTCTTAGAAAGGCTTTCAATAGTGTTTATGATCGAGGGAAAAGAACCATAGTTCTTGATCTTTCAGAAGTTCAGATTATCAACAGCTACGGAATCGGTAAGGTATTAACTTGCTATAAGAGACTAAAAGCCGAAAACGGAGTACTTATGGTTAAGCCTCTTAACGGATTCGTTAAAGAAACATTTGAGTTGTTGATGCTCGATAAGCTTCTCCCTATCGACGGTTGATAGCATCTCGAGAATTTATTAATGCCTACAATTAAGTAGGTTGTTAGAGCACGCGAACTCTATGGGTGGCGGCAAAACTCTCATATTTGAAATTCCTACACTGGAAATGGTCAGGGGCGGGTACCCGCTTTCGTTCCTTGACGAGTTTAGTCAGGTCGCATGTTTGGGACCTAATGAATTCGCACGCATCCAGGTTGCCATCACCGAAGCTATAACCAATAGCGTTGAGCATGGAAACCTTGGATTAAAATCTGAGTGGAAAGAGCAGTTCGATGAACTGGGTGTAGATAAATTCTCGATTGAAAAAGCCGCAAGATTGAAAATTCCAAAATTTGCGCAGAAAAAAGTTAAAATAGTTGTGGAGTATTCTGATAAATCGCTCGATATCTCTGTAGAAGATGAAGGAGATGGATTTGCACCTGATGGTCATCTCTGCTCAAGTGGTGAAGAGTCGCATGGACGAGGATTGTTCATGATTAAGGCAGCAATGGATTCTGTTGAGTTTGCTGAAAATGGGCGTGTAATTAGAATGAAGAAACAATTTAAATAAAATGGCACTAAAATTCAGACTTAAAGGATTAGCAGAAACTTTTATTGACGCTATCAGTTGTCCTGGGTGCGGAGCATCCGGACATGACGATGAAAATTTTAGTACTGAATTTTCAAAAGTTACATACGAGGGAATTGTTGTTGTTGCGCAATGCAGGACTTGTAGCGAAATCTTTGTCCCAACTGCCCAAAGACTTGGAGTTATATCTCCACAAAGATTAAAAGACGCAGTCAAAAAAGATGCCGAGGAAACGGGAGAGAAAATCCTATCGGATCTTACAGCAGTAAAACTTGCAGCAGAGCGTCTAAATGCTCAGCGCAAAGGTGATATTCATTAAGGGTAATTTAAGCGCTAGCAAGAAGAAGTTGTTCAGTTAATCCAAACTTCTTAAGAGTAGCTTCTAATCCAATTTTATCAATTGTTCTGATTACGCGAGTCGATAATTTAATACGAACGGATTTCTTAAGAGTTGGAAGATATATAGTCTTTGGCTGAATGTTAGCCTTGAATACATGCTTAGTTCTGTTATTAGCATGGCTTACGCGATGACCAACTTGTCTTGTTTTACCTGAAACTGAACATTTACGTGACATAGTATTATACGTTTATTAAATTAATCTTAATTTAAGTAATTAATTGGGAAGAGATTTTCCCTCTTCTAATAACTAAAACAAGAGGTGCAAAAGTACCGCCTGTAGAGAGCCCCTGAAGGTATCATAAATCGCATAGATTTTCAAAGGGCTGCCTGGGGCTCCACGTGCCGGGGGTTAATAAAGCAGCATTTATGGCTATTATTCGAGCAAATTTAGGGTAAATTGGGTTCGTCAAAGAGGAGAGGGTCTGTTTAATTGGTAGTTTTTTCAAAGATTTAGAAATACTCAATCGATTGGACATTTACCAATGAGTTTTGAAGGTCTCTTTGTAAAATCGAGCGCACAAAGTAAGACTTAACTCCCAGATCAACTTTGCCAATAACCTGGAAATAGTCAGAGCTGTATCCTACTGTTGTATTGATTTCATTCCAAATTGTTCCGCCTACTATGTTTGCTATAGCAGAAGCGTTAGAGAAGGGGCCATTTTCCGAGTCGCGAAACTCAATGATTTGTTGAATTTCGTTTTGCGTCATTGCGGAGGATAGAGATTGTAAGATGATAGGTGGCGCAAAATTGACGTTTGTTGAGGTAACTCCAACGAATGTGATTAGAGGCTCAAGTTTGCGAACTCGCGCAGGTGTAAAACCAGGAATAGAATTTAATTCACTAACCCATGTTGGTTTTTTATTTGGAAAAGTTCCTTTAGGAAGCATGCCTTCAACGCCTGGTA
>JBILET010000211.1:0-3764 GCA_044351935.1 Bdellovibrionota bacterium | reverse complement strand
TTTCGTGTTGTATTCTTGGGGCTTGGGACTTTCTTTAATTTCTGACAGTGATTGGATTGATTTGCCGCGGCCTATTGGGTTGCTTGGGGGGAGTTTTGATCCTGTGCAGATTGCTCATATAGAGATTGCTCGTGCGGCTTTAGTTAGTGGATTAGTAAAGTCTGTTGTTTTTATTCCCGCAAAACAAAATCCGCTGAAAGCTAATTCTCCGATAGCTAAAATTGAAGACAGAATAACGATGCTTCAAATTGCTCTTGATGGGATTGATAACTGTTATATATCAAATATTGAAGCCCTGTTGCCTACACCATCATATACTTACGACACGATTTGTCAGATACAAAAGTTTACAAGTCAAAGTGCAGAAATATTATTTTTAGGTGGAACTGATCTTCTTGAAGATTTGCATAAGTGGCACAAAATACATGAAGTGTTAAAAATACTAAGCGGATTTGTTGTGTTCTCTAGAAATATACTTGCAAAAGAAGCCATTTATAATCTTAGTGGTCATTTTTCCAAGGATGAAGTTGGTTTATTTAAACCAATTGATATTGATATTAAATTCAAAGAAATCTCGGCTTCGGAATTTAGAAAACTTCAATTATCTGGAAAAAAAATTCAAAATTTCGTTCCTAAAAAAGTTTTAGATTTTGTACTTCAAAATAATATTTACTCAAACAAGTAGTAACTAGTTTAGAACTTTAGCTTACCAGGTGGTGGATCGAAATTTGGTAGCTTACTTACTTGTTCGTAAGAAATACCTTGAAGATGTAGCTCATAAAGAAGCTCTGTTAGACCTTGATATCTATCGATGCTTACGCAATTTGAGCATCTTTGCGATATTTCTCCGTCACCGGTAAAAGCTTTTCGCAAGTCTTGCATAAATTGGTTGTTCCATGCGTCTTCGAATGAATTCACATTATTGATATTCTCGTAAGTCCTGCTCCAACATGAGCAGGGGAACATTCTTCCGTCTGCCTTTAATATAAATCTAAACCAAGCTGATAAGCAGTATGGTAGTTTAATTTCTTCGGGTTTTTTGGAGGAAATCTCGGATCTAAGCTGGGCAAGTCTATTCGTTAAATCTTCAATTGAAACTTGGTTTGCACATGAACCCTGCTCAACAGCCTCTGTCAGAATCTGTAACTTAGAAGATGGCTTTTTAGTTTTACTTTGAATTATACCGGGTTGTTTTATAAACGAGGGAAGTGGCATTAAAATTTTATTCTCAAGACAAATTAGAGCATCTTGAACTGAAAACTTTGTGTTTGCCTGATTCGGATGATATTCATCAAAAGTATCAAGAGCTTCTTGCTTATTTAATGGGCGTTCTTCTTTACGTAATTTATCAAGAAGGGCATAGTCGAATAATAATACATTTGTTCCTTCTAGAGTTTTTTCAGCTTCATTAATTTTAGAGCGATATAACGGAACATCTTCTTCCTTTAATACAGCGGGTGATAAAGGTCCAAGTTGTGTGGTCATTCTGTGAAAACAGACAGCATTCATACCATAATCTTTAGCTAAGTTTGCGATTCCAGGGATTTCGTCAATATTTGCTCTATTAATAGTAGCCGTAAAATACATAAAGATATCAGGATTATCTTGTCTGAAAATCTTTACCGCATTAAGCACTTGATCAAATTTTAACCCAGTTCTTATTGCTTCAAACGTTATTGAATTGTCTCCATCAATGCTTATTCCGATTTTCTTGATTTTAGATAAAGCTTTATTGGAATTTAATGTGGCACCATTTGTTATAATATGAGTCTGACATCCGTAGCCGCTTACTAGTTCCGAAATTTCATCAAATGATGGTGCAATCGAGGGCTCTCCTAGAGCAAAAATCTCAACAAACTGCGCGCTAGTTAATATTCCATCAAGTTTTTTTAGTACAGAAGTATCTAGATCGTTATATGCCCAACCATTTGTAGTGCAATGAGGACAGGGCTTACATTTTGCATTACATCTGTCGGAAGGTTCGATTTGTAGATTGGTTGGCAAAGCCGTTAATTCGGTTTTACCTAGTAATGATTCTAAAGCTAAAACCTGAAAATTTAGTTCTCTAACCTGATGATTGTTTTCACCAGTAGCTTGATACTTGTCTTTACTAAATGATTTAGTCTGTTTGTAAAGTTGTGCAGCTGCAAAATTATAAACTTTAATTAGATTTTCAGATATTTGATTGCAAGCGTGAATCCATTCGTTGATTGATGATAAAGCTTCATCATGTGTGATTTTTGCGCTATTTATATTGCTTAAAAGTAATTCTCGCTGAGCATTTTTCTCTAATAAGCTATCATCTACGACAGAATTTAATGAATCATTGATTTGTTTTGTTTTTAGTAATAGATGATTCGAAGTGAAATAATCTGGATTTATTCTGTCTAGTACATTCTGGATTTTTTCTTGTAACGATATGCAGTAGTTTCTGCTTGATAAACCATAACTAAATTGAGCAAATAGCTTATCAAGGATATCAGAGCTCATAGGTTACTCTTCGTCCAAGATGCTTGCAGTTAGATTATTTAAATCAACATTAAGAAGATCGGATGCGATATCATCAGGCATATTCTGGCCACAGAATCTTTTTAACTCCTCTGATGGAGCCGTTTCTATTAAATATTCTTGATATAGCTGAGGTGTTAAAGTAGGGGATATATCTTTTCTATTTCTTCTTAGCCAATTATGTTTTGAACCCTTACGCGAAATTGAATCACTTAAATATAATAATTTATGTAGTTCAGCTTTGTTGGGGTAAAACTCTACAGGCATTTTAAAATTTGGTGCCGAATTAGTTTCTCGAAGGCACTTCATCCAAATATTTCCAGCTAGTAGTTTTTGCCCTAATACATCTAAATTTTCAAGCTTATCGAAGGATGTGATATTTTCAAAAAGTTTACTGTATACGCCGATTAGCCCGTTAGTCCATGTCATTCCAAATCCAAGTTTTTGTAACATTGCAGTAGCTACATGAAGACCGCTAACTCCAAATTCACTTTGCTGTTCATCTGGAGTTAGTGATAGAAGCTCATCTAGGTAAAGCTGCATTGATTGCCTTTTGTAGATATGGCTATTATTACTAGCCAAAATCTGAGACAAAATTATAAATGTACCCAAAAAAATTCCAGTGCCAGCTGATATTTCTGGTATGCAGTAACCAATGTGTCCGCCCAAATCAGTATCAACGGAAATTTGTTCATTTAATATAGCTATACTTTCTGAATCTAGTTGGCCAGCAATCTTGGCGTAGAAATATGTCGCGCCAATTATCGAAGCTAAATCACCAGGTTTAAAAAAACGAACTAGATCCCAAGATGTTATGAATGGAAGATTAGATACCGCATCTTGATGATAAGTTAATACAGCATGATAAATAATTGCTTTCATTGTCGGAGAAAGCATTAATCTAGAAACAAGAAAATGTGATGCCTGCGAAATTACATCACCTTTGTCTCGGCTGTGATCTACCATCAAGGCTCGAATCGCCAAACTAAACACGGGCGGAATAGGCCCCAAAGCTTCTACTTTGTTTTGTGCAATTACCCAAGGATCTTCAACAGTCATAGTTTATGACAATTGAATCGTCTGATTTGCGGATTAACTAAACGACGACGGTTTAAATCACTTAGAACTATATTTGAATGACGTAACTGACCGTTTTTCCTCTTCATTTCTGGATAAGGCAAGTCCAATAAGCCTGTCCAAAAGCTCGCTATATCCAATTCCAGAAGCTTCCCACAGTTTTGGATACATCGAGATAT
>JBILET010000363.1:0-3783 GCA_044351935.1 Bdellovibrionota bacterium | reverse complement strand
CTAATCGACATGCTTTCTAACCCAGGTCTATGGAATTGCCTATTTGGTCCAGGTATATCCTTAACAGGATTTGGTTGATAAAAGTACACTCTGCCGTCCTTGATTTCTTGCACAGAAACCATGTGATAAAAATGCTGCCCACCTTGATCAGCCCACCTAACACTAAACCTCATGCCACTAGCTAAATTACTAGACTGCAAAATTGTTTTGATAGAGCTTGAGCCATTTAGACCATTTTCACCTCTACCATTGAATACAGCTATAACATTTTCACCACGCAGATCACTTTCAAATTGAGTGATTATTTCATCAGTTGCCCCAGCAGTTGCTCTATATTTTTTTTGCAAAGCTAGATCTAAAGCTAAAGATGCCCCGGAGCGTGATCCCAAACCATAAGAAGTATCAGAATTTGGATCCCCTTGGGTGAACATTTCTTTTGTAAGGTGCCCTTCTTCTGCAAGCTTTAAAAATAGTTCCGCAAGTTTACCTTTGTCACTTTTTAACAATTGATATTCAGCTGCGTTTATCCAACAGTCGCTGCTACCGGCGTTATGTGCCGTTTTTACGATTTGATCCTCGTTATTAATTTTCAAATATTTGTTTACTGCGGTTGCAGCATCGGGACCACATATTTGAGCAATCCTAGAAATAGCTGAAGCTATCACCGCTGATTCAGATTTAGCTGGACTACCTTTCACAACCTCAATAGAAGACATAATAAATTCCCTTATTCTATATTATATGGTTGTTATTACTAACTAATCAGACATGTTGCATAAGAATAGTTTCAATAATAACAAAGAGTTAAGTCCATATTCTTATTTACTCTGTCTGCGCGACGGCACATATCTTGCGCCGTACTCAAAACCTGAGTTCATAGGTGCCCTGTCTCCTGAGTTCCTACGCTGGAATGTATTTGGAATTACCTGACCTTGAGAATCCCTAATCAGCCCATCGGCACCAACCACTCCACCTTGTGCCACGTTGCCACTAGCTGGAAAGGTTCCATTACCCAAACCACCAAGCACAGCTCCTAATGTTCCTGCAGTTAGATTGTTACCGTCCAGACTAGTAACAGATCCAAGTACACCGCTTACAGTTTGCGCAGATAAATCTTTTATACCTAAGTAAGCTTTTTGGAATTCACCTACTCCACTAGATACTTGAGTTGAATAAAAATTATCAAGGCTAGTTTTTCCGAAATCAGTATTCAGTGATGCACTAAAACCTTTAAGATCTTGCGCATACGCACCATTACTACTAAAGAACATACTTGCTTCCTGCGCAGCTGAACCAGCTAATCCCGATCTTGCTAGATAAGTATCCTCCATTGATTTTGAACCTAGATTACCCAAAGGTATATCCATCACACCAACTCCGGATTCTGCCAGTTGTGTCTGGTATCCTGCTTTATCAAGGAAAGTATTGTCTTGAGAATAACCTTTAGCAAATGAGGCTTGGTATTGTTGCTCTTTTTGTAATCGATCCGCATCTGAAGACAACCCAAATCTATCAACACCAGCTTGACTTCTATCTGCTTGGTATCCAGCTTGTCTATCTATGTTATCTCTTTGAATAGTATAGCTTCCGCCAGTATTAACAGCATCTACAGCCGCAACTAGAGCATTCCAGGTAAATTGCGGAGCATTCTGAGATTTCGGAGTATTACCGGTAACGGGTCCACCAACTCCATTAACGGAACCACCAATATTTCCAGTAGTAGGGCCGCCGGTTCCGTTTATGCCATTTGAAACAGCATTGTCTGAAAAGTTATTGAAACCAGGAACCCCTTGAGTAGTTGGACCGGGTTGGCTAACATCCTTATTTGCTTGTGTCAAAATGTTATCGAAAGATACGTTTGGAATATCAACTCCCGATAATTTAGATTTAACACCTAATGCATCTACTACACTGCTACCAGCCAACAATGCATATCCACCAACTGTAGTTGGAGCACTAGCTGCAATGTTTCTAAGAACTCCACCAGAATACTTAAGATCGGCATCTCTACGCTGTGCTACACTTGATGCAATTGAAGCTTTGGCACCAATCCCTGCATCTCTAGCCCCCAGATAACTTGCTTCCAATTGACTAGCTGATGCTAAGTTTTGAGTATTTAAAGCATTGGCTAAAAGATTATTTTTGCCAAGATTTTTCGCATACATTGCTTGATCAGCTGCGGCTGATGCTGCCTCTGAGTGCTTGCCTAGCACTTGGCTAAATTGCCTTCCAGCCCGACTTCCAACTTCTTGCGCCATATTCTGAAACGCACCAGTAACCATATTCGCAATACTAGCCTTCCCACCAAGCACCAACTGCCCGGTGATCGCTGGCACTGCAAAGTACAGCGCAGCCATAATATAAATGTAAAATGAATTCTGAAGATCCAGATCCATGTTCGAGAACAACGTCATTGCGCGATCTAGGAACATGTATGAAGTGTGTGGGCCCTTTCCAGATGTCACTGCATCTTGAAATATTACTTCGGGCAGAAAACTTGTACCCGATATAGGACCAAGATTGGTTTTACCCCAATCAGACATCTGAACAATAAATGGATTCATTTGGGTTGCTTTTGCACTGTTTCCGATAGTCGCCCAGACACTTCGTTCCAAAATTACAACAATTGCAAAACCAAGATCCCAAAGTTTAGCCCAGATCCAAAAACTACTCCAAGTAAATAATATCTTGCTGCATCTCGGTAAAAGTATCATTACGCATGCAAATGGATATCCTAATGCCAATATATATAGTAATAATCCTTGCAAATACGGCATCATTCTTGCCCAAGAATAAATTTCACCAAATTTATTCCGCGAACCTACGGTCTTTTGATACATTTCAATAGCGTTTGATGCTTGTTCAGAAGAAAGCAATCGAATCTTTCGGCTCATCGCATTAGGAGCTAACAAGAATTCGTTCTTCATCATATTGATAAAAATTAAATTTATTAAGTATTGTCGCTGTCCTGCAGAATCAACTGGGGTTCCGCGTTTTTCCATGATTGTTTCGCGTAGATCTTTGGAACCAGCCGAATCAAATAAATCTGTTAATTGGTACTTTTGTACTTCCCAACCGTAAAGCATTGCATATTCTAATACTCCGCTAACATCAACACCGTTGACATTTTGAGTTTGCTTTGCTCCGGGTGGTAGTTGTTTCTCAAGATTAAAATATAAATTCGCAGCTTCCCAACGGAATCCTCTGACTAAAATATCAAGGTAATTTCTACAAGAAATAGTGCCTTGCTGCATGATGGATTGTAAGTTGCTATTTCCAGCAGGTGTCCCTCCACCACCAGCACCCCCAGATGTTGAACCATAGTATGCAAATGTATCTTGAAGTTTTATTAATGATTCTTCTAAGCTTCCAGGTTCAGGACTTGGGGCTGTAGTACCAACTGCTGAGCTTTGAGGGAAAAGCCTTCTAAATGCAATAGGCATTGGCATTGGTGTATCCATTTTATTATCTAATGCATTATAAGTAGTATTAGCTTTTTGAAAATCAGCGTAATCTACAGCTCTATAAGAAACACTATTAGTGCCAACTTTGGTTGCAAATATTCCTGGAGGAATAGATCCGGATTCACTTTTAGCAGCACTCATATAACGACCTGCATCAATTGATTCCTGAAATACATCACCACATCGACCGGCCATAAAGTTTATAAATCCATCTCGCAACTCAGGAGAAGTTAACCTTGCAGATGCTATGCTTTCTAAATAGCCCCACTTTAAGTTAGATATTAAATGCCATCTTCCACCAGTATTATATCCTTGAGGG
>JBILET010000209.1:0-3795 GCA_044351935.1 Bdellovibrionota bacterium | reverse complement strand
GACTACACATTTTTCTTTAAGCTTATCGATGCGTCTTCTTTGCTCATTTGATGAAGTGGCATTTTCTGGTAGTGCAGCGTCCACAATCCCAAGAAGGCTTTTATCAATTGTCAGATCAATATCTTCAGAAAATCTTTCGATAATATTGTATACCTTTGAAAGCGAGGTTCCACCTTTGAAGGTTAGCTTTTCTGCTAAATTACCAGAAAACAAACACTGAAGAGCCACACACACCCAATAATCCTTTTCTATGATGTGAATGGGTAGTTTGGTAACCGAAGCCGCCTTTTCAAAGTAAGGTCTTCGTTTAGTTGGTGAAAGCTTGAGTAAATCAATTAACTCAGCCATCAAGTAGATCCTTAAGAATTATTCTAGCAATCCATGCAGGCGCTATTGGTGCGTCAAGCTTAAGTCGTTTTTTTTCAACCTCACCTAGCTTTCGTTTGATTTTATAGATTGACTGTGGGGTGATATTAGCAGATCCCATGTGCTTTAGTGCCTGAATAACAGTTCCAGAGATAGTCCCTGCTACTTTCATATTCTTTGGGGTAGTTTTTCTAAATAGAATTTCGCCGCCGTTTACTTTGACTGTTTTACTAAAGCCATCCGTAAGGAAGGTTAATTTTCCGGGGATTTGCTCTGATAATCCAAGCAGATTAGCGGCGTAAGCTCCGGTAGGTTGTATTCGTATTTGATATTTTCGAGCCAGCGCTTCTGCTACTTTTGATAGCTCTGGTGGTAACATTCCTAATATTTTGTGTTTTCTTGGATAGTCATAAATTCCGTGACCAATTCTTCGGACAACACCTGTTTCTTCTAGCTGCGAAAGTGATTTTCGGATATTTGACGGGCTTTCTAGGTCTAAGAAATCATTCTGAGTAAACACCCAACCCCTCTGCTTGCCGTAAATGCGACTTAATATAGTGTTTTTAGCTACTTGCGTGATTTTTGGTGACATTTATTTTCACAAATATTAGTACATATTTGTGACGAGTGGAATAGTGAATTACCTAACCACCAGATGCGCAAACCCGTTGACCTTATTAGATACTAGCTCCCTTAGTTAGCGCCTAAGAATGGTACGATAACTTGAATAGTTCACCTAGATGGTGTACCTATGTGAAGTGGCAATAAAAGATAAAATAATTTTCAGTTGTCATGACGAACCGCTTCATGGCGACAGATAGTTAGAGAGGTTAATAAGCATGACTACTAAGAAAAAATATTCGAAGAAATATACGGTAGATGCAATTCCATACCTTGAGAAAATCACTGGCGGCCCACTTACCTTTGCACGATTAATAAACTCTACTCGTCTATGCGAAGAAAAATCAGCTACTGAATTTGCAAAAATACTTGGTATATCGAAGTCTCATTTATGCGATATCGAAAAGGGAAGAAAATCGGTTAGCGTCGAGCGCGCCGCTGCTTTTGCAGAAGCGCTTGGGCATTCAGAATATCTATTTGTTGAGCTAGCTTTACAGGCACAAGTCAATAAAGCTGGGTTGGACTATAAGGTTAGTCTTGAAGTGGCATAGATAATGAGTAAATTTCTATCTTGTAATGTACTAGGAAACTTCCTTCAAGAATTCTCGATATAAAATTACAAGTACATGTACGGATTCACATAAATCCAAGTGTTCAATATTATTAGAGATAATCCCCTTAATTGAATAGTGCAAAGATGAGTATATTTTTATTTGATATAGTAACCATTACTATAGTAACATATACTACAGATCGTCTAGGTGTTAGACGATGGTAAAATATAAGCTTAAAGATTTTGCCAGATGGGCTAAAAAATCTAGAATAGCAGACTGGAAACTTTGTACCGTATTTTTATATGGTTACTCGAAAAACGAAATCGACAATCTGGAAGATAGCGAACTTGAGTCATTAAGAATTTTCGGCAAGGAGTTATTAAGAATGACATCTGCCGAGTTAGAACAAAAAGCAAAACAAGGATTTTTAATTAAGCTTGAGGAATTAAACTGATGAAAACTAAAAGTCTTACTCAATCTTTACTTGACTCAGCTACCGAGCTAGGCATGAAGAAAGCAACTATTGATAAGCTCAAATCATTAAATATTCCCACAGTGCCAGAACTTACCCCTTCTGCTATTAAAAAACTTAGAAGAAGCACCAAAGCAAGTCAAGGAGTATTTGCCGCACTTCTGAATGTAAATCCATCTACTATTCAAAAGTGGGAACAAGGAAGTGTTAAACCTCAAAAAGCTGCGTTAAAGCTTTTACATGTTCTAAAAAATCATGGGATTAATGCGTTATTAAGGTAGTTTTCCGAAAATTACTTTGCTTATTATAACTATTGAGTAGTAAAACTACTAAACTAGTGGCTAGAAAACACTATTAAAATTAATGTATAATTTACTAGTTATTACATTTTATTCATGACAAATACCACCACAAAATTACAGATCATCGAAGAGCTACTTGAACTAAGCGAAAGAGCATTTTTATATAAACTAAAAAGTAAAAATCCTGATATCACCGAAGAAGAGCAAAAAAAACTATTAAAAGATTGGTATCACGATAGACCAGGAGCAGAAGATGGTGATGGCGTTGGTGTTAAGGGCGATCCAGCTAGGTTTAATAGATGAAAGAGCTTTCTACGCATATTAAACTTTTTGTAGATTGGCTTGAATCCAGAAGTATTGGATATGCAATTGTTGGTGGTATTGCGGTATCTTTTAGGGCAATTGAAAGAACTACAAAAGATGTTGATATTGCAATTTCTGTTAAAGACGATAAGGAAGCAGAAAATATTATTCTATCGCTTACGTCATTAGGCTATAGAGTTGATACTTTATTAGAGCAAAAAATTTCAAATAGATTAGCCACAGTTAGATTGCTTAATGGATTTGAGGATTCTATTTATATCGACTTACTTTTTGCTTCATCTGGCATTGAGAACGAAATAATTCAAGATGCAGATGTGATAGAGATTCTGCCAAATGTAAAAGCGAAAGTTGCTAGCCTTTCTTCACTAATTGCTATGAAAGTACTCTCTGCTGATAGCGATGATAGGCTTCAAGATATACTAGATATCAAATCACTTATAAAAAATGCTTCTCAAATTGATTTAGACAGCGCAAAAAATTTGATGAAGCTAATTACAGAACGTAACTACAATAGAAATAAAGATTTAATCGCTGAATTTGATTCTTATTTAAATAGATTCTTGCCGAAATAATTCTTGTTACGTCCCCCAGCAAGGAATTTTTATAACTGCAACGATTACAAATCCACCACCACCGCCGGATTGGTAGCCTTGTACTGCAAAGTACAAACACTAGCATTAACAAACTTGACACCATCAATTTCTGCTTGCCCATAAGCTTCATGAATATGCCCAAAAACATGAAGCTTTAAATTTAGCTTTTCAAAAATGACTTTACGTAATTCCTCACACCCAACATTTCCCCCACGAGCTACTTGATCCAGTATATTCATTGGTGGTCCATGGGTAATAAGCACATCGGTATCTAGTGGAATTTTATCCCAGATTTTTCTTATGGGTTTTCCCCTCTTTTCGTTAAACGCCCAATCAAAAAACCATGGCTGCCATGGGCTCCCGTAGAACTTTAATCCTTCAATTGTAACTGAAGAGTCTTCTAAATAAATTGCATTTGTGATTTCTTTTCTGGCAAGTTCTGGATTCTGTTGAAAACAAAAATCGTGGTTGCCTGCGATTATTATTTTATGTTTATGTGGAAGTGTTTTTAGCCATTCATTAAAATCAGTGACCTCTTTTACATCGCCCCTGGTTGTTATATC
>JBILET010000208.1:0-3804 GCA_044351935.1 Bdellovibrionota bacterium | reverse complement strand
CTATACACCAGTTGAAAACGTAGCTCTTTATTGGCACTTGGTAGATCTAATTTGGATCTATTTATTCCCAATGTTGTATTTCATTCATTAATTTTAATTAAAAGCTAAATATTATGGGACATCACCATTCTAATTCACATTCTAGCTCTGGTTACGCAGATCAATTAGGACACATAGTACCAAGACCAGTTTATTTAAAAGTGTTCGTCTCACTTTTAGCATTAACTGCAATAACTGTTTTAGTTGCACAAATTGATATTAGCCCAGGTTGGAACATAACCATGGCGCTTTTTGTAGCGACAATAAAAGCGCTTTTGGTCATGCTTTTCTTTATGCATTTAAAATATGAAAGCAAGATTACTTGGGTGTATGTAATATTTCCAATTGCTTTAGTTGCTATAATGGTCGCAGGTGTTTACTCGGATAATCCACTTCGAGACAAGCCATTACCTGTTAAAGTTCAGCAGAAGTAGCTTTAAAAAATTATATGATGCATTTTGGCGTTTGTATCAGATTAACTTACTGATATGAGTAAAAATGCCTTAGTGCGCGAGCTTAAATTCGCAGCAATAAGATATACAAAATTATCTGTATATTTTTTCATAGGACTTTGTCTTCTATCAGTCGCCCCTGATTTTTTGGGAAAAGAGTTTATAGTTAATCTAGCACCAATTTGGCTTGCTGGATTGATAATAAGCTTACTATTTTACTTTTTTATTATTGACTGTAGATCGGTAACTTTTCTGGTAGGAGTGCTCGTTTGTAGTATATTTATTTTTTGGGTAATAAATCGGGTTTTTCATTATTATCCCATCCATTCAGAAGTCAAAACTACTTGTGCTCAAAAGATATCTGTTATTTATGCTAATGTTCTTACGAAGAATCAGAATAAAGAAAAATTAAATAATTTCATAAAGCAATTAAATCCAGACATAGTTGCATTAGTCGAAACCGATCAGGCTTGGATTGATTCTGTTCAGCTTAATAATAATTTTCTGTATTTTGAATCTAAACCATTAAATAATAATTTTGGTATTTCATTATTCTCTAAATATAAGATTGTTGGCCCTACAACTCTTAAGTTAGATCACCATTTGCCTCCTGTTGTACATACATTTGTTGATATCGGTTCTGAAAGTAGACGTATTCAAATGGTTGTGTTTCATACGTTTCCTCCTCAGCTAACATCTGGTCTAAATATAAATCCTCAAATACTTGATAAGCTAAGTAGCTTAGTTAGAAAATCTTCTGAACCTGTAATTATGGCAGGGGATTTAAATGCTACATCATTTTCCAACTATTATTGGAAGTGGATTAATAGTTTTAATGTAGTTGATACAATGAGCGGCTTTGGAATATTTAGAACATGGCATGCTCAATCCAATTTTTTTCGCCTTACTTTGGATTATGTATTTACTTCAAAATCAATTAAGACCAAATCTTGGACACGGCTAGATGATATTGGGTCTGATCATTTCCCAATCTTTGCAGAGCTCTGCTTAGAAGGATAAAAACTAAGCTTTAAATATATTCTAGTATATTTACATATAGAAATATACTAGAATAAAAGAGTGGAAAAGTCAAATTTTAACCATATTTTTTACAATTCCTCGCCTCGAATTCTGTTCATAGATATGAATTCGTTTTTTGCTAGTGTCGAACAACAAGAACAGCCACATTTACGTAACGCTCCTGTTGTTGTTGCTCCGATGATTACAAATACAACTTGCGCGATAAGTGCTTCCTATCAAGCAAGAGCATATGGGATCAAAACTGGTACATCTGTAGCCGATGCAAAAGTTTTATGTCCAGCAGTAAGAGTCGTTGCAGCACGTCCTAAATTGTATGTTCAGTACAATCGAGCAATTGTTGAGTTGTTGCACCATTTTTTTGTTGAGATTGAAGAATTATCAGTAGATGAAATGGCATGTTATTTACCACCATCAAAAAAAAATATTGAAGCTGCTATAAATTTAGCTAAGCAAGTAAAAGCTTTTATAAAAAAGAAGCTAGGTGAGGCTTTAAGATGTTCTATTGGAATTGCACCAAATATTTTTCTAGCAAAAGTAGCATCAGATTTTCAGAAACCTGATGGATTAACTTTATTTGTTGACGACTACACAGAAAAACTTTTTTCATTATCGTTGACAGACCTTCCTGGAATCGCAAAACGAAATGAACAACGCTTAAGAAGCTGCGGCATATACACGGTAAAAGATCTATGGGATGCAGATTTTTCGAAACTAAGAAGTGTATGGGGTGGAACTGTCGGTGAAAGATGGCACTATATGCTTCGAGGAAATCTGCAAATTGATTATTCTCAAGGTACAATTGGCGAGCAAAAAAAATCAGTAAGTCAGTCGCATGTATTGCCCCCGCAATTTCGGACAATACCTGGGGCACGCGATATGCTTTTAAGGCTTACAGCAAAAGCCTTGCGAAGACTTAGATCTTACAATCAAGCTCCTAAAGCAGTTTATGCACGAATAAGTTTTCGACATAAAGAATCATGGGGCAAAAAACTTGCTTGGGAAGTAGCCAGGTCATATCCGGTAGCTGCAAATGATGATCTTTGCTGGCTTCCAATGATTCATCAATGTACTTCTACAATTGCATACAATGATGAATATCGCCCGGTAAAGGTTACAGTTTGCTTTTCCGATTTATATTCTACAGTGGTTCAACAAAGCTCGTTTCTTGAAGATAGAACAAGATATTTTAAGTTGTTTCAAGCAATAGACCGGATCAGAAGTAAACTTGGAGCTGAAGTTAATGTTGCTCAGATATTTCACCTAAGTAAAGAGGCTCCGTTTAGGATTTCTTTTGGTGGGGTTGTTAAGGATAAGTTGGAGTAAAAAATTAAAAGTATCAATTACAAATGTAAGCTCTTCCATTTACATATGGAGAATATCCGCCAATAACTTCAGTCCACATAACGTGAGTTGCTCCATTTAAAGCTGCTTTTTCGCGAACTTCGTTTTTAGCATTTGTTATTCCTATTGCTTGAGCTAGGTTGCCTGTTCCTGAAGTCCCAACAAAAGAACCAATATATTTGCAATTTTCAACCATATGAAGATCGGCATCTACGATGTTTCTTGCAGGCAAAGATAACGAAGTTACACAGCCACTAGTTAGTAAAATCAAGAAAATGAAAAATATAAATTTCATTTCTAAATTTTGTACTTTTAAAAATTTAATGTCTATTAGAAAAAAAATGAGGGGTACAAAAGTGCACCCCTCATTTGCCTGTTTTTAATACAGGACTTTAATTTCCGGTATTTGAGAGACGCCTCTCACGCCAGAAATTAAGCGTATGTACTTTCCGTCTCGTTAAGACTTCTTAATTCAGACGGAGAGGCGTCAGTTTACTCGAATAATTCATTGACGGATCACCTCCCTTTAATAAATGGACTTTATTTAGAACTCCTCCTAGGCCAACAAAAAACCACCTGGATACCGTGTTAATGAGCCAGAAATGGCGCCTAGAGCCGGTTATTGCTTCCTCTAGGGCAGAATTACCCAAGATTCGCTCAAAGAGCCCATAACTCTTACTAACAATATTGCAGTTAAATCATGTAAGCCTGCAATGAAAAACTTTAAAAATTATTGTACAATCTTAAAAAATATCTATGGCGAATATATTAATCATAAACGGATCAATTAGTGGCTCTAGTGGTAACACAGCAGAGTTACTTGCGATGGCAGAAGAAAAACTAACAGAAGAGGGTACAAATACTGTTGAGTATTTAGAACTAGCAAGAGACCCATCACTGGATAGAATTTTAGAAGCTGCATCAAAAGCAG
>JBILET010000207.1:0-3809 GCA_044351935.1 Bdellovibrionota bacterium | reverse complement strand
CGTATATTTCACCTGTGTTATCAACATCGGAAGTTGGCGATCGCAGATTTTTGGCTCACAAATTCACTCAAAAACTTATCAATAATGTGGGTGGTGTTCGTACTGCTACCAATGAAGAATTAAGTAAGATTTTACGACAAAGATTAGAGTCAACTAAAGATGAAGAAGAAGTAATTTTATTAGTCGCAGAATTGGCTGCTCTTGAAAATTTGGATATCAATCCATTTTCTAAGCCAAAACCCACCAATTATGAAGAATGGATTGAGTTAATTGCTTCTAAAGATCGTTGGGAGTCTTTTAGCCTTCTTTCCCCATCAGAGCAATTTGAGCTTTTAGTAAAAACAAAAGTACTCTTTGATTCTCACGCGAAGATTTTAGAAGATTTTGACTATTTAAATCCTGTATTTGATCTATATCAAACGTTACCATCTGATAATTATGAGCAGAAATTAGACGGAAAAAATTATAGCGTTCAAGATGTAGAGCTATTAACAAGTCTTGGAATGCAACTGCCGGATCTATTGGAAGATATGGTTTTTAACCACGAATCTGCGCAAAATATTATTTTTGCTATTAGATTTTTTGAGCAATTTAATGAACTAAATAAAAACTTATCTGTTAATCAAGTAGAAGAGATGATTGCAGATGCTAAATCATTAAATGAATTACCGTCAAAACAACAAGCTCTATTGCCTGTAGCTGCTGACGAGAGGTTAAAGTTAGACATTAAAGATCTTTCTCTCAGATTTTCCAAAGGAGAGCTTGAGCCATTAGACGTGTTAAAAATTCTTCAGATCTATCTTAGTAGTAATGAAAAAGTTTCGAATACAGACGGTGCCCTAACTGAATATCCATCTGACTTAACTTCATGGCTTAAGTATGTAATACAAAAAGGCCATACACATTCATTTGGGGCTTTTGCCGGTAAAGGGCAAGCAGAGGATGAATCGATAAAAAAGATTGAAGCATTCTCGTATTTGTTGCAAGAAACCTTGCCTCTTTATGCCATGGCGGATTCACTACGCGAGTGGGAACCATGGGTCCAACAAATGCACGATCCTTTAGTTGCAGCGGTTACTTTAATTGCTTTCGAATCTAAGTTAGATGTTATTCAAAATATCTTGGAGCAAGTAAAGGCAAGAATGTTAATTAAAGGTGATATCTTTAATGAAGTATTCAATCAGAGTGAATTTGACGGATTGACTGCAGAACAAAAATTGAACGCAGCAAAATAACTAAAACTATAATAAATGATTTAGTTTAGTACCGGCTTAAATTCTAAAATCTTAGGAGACACTTTAGCGATTTTATCTTTCTTTTCGCCTTTAGTCGCCGTAACAAAAGGATCTTTTCCGCCGTGAACCAAAGATAACTTACCAGAGAACTTTGCTGTAAGTTCTTCGGTAATATCATTAACTAATAGATCTTCTAGTTCCTGCATCTTTTTTTCGTCTTTTGTAAATCGACGAGTTTCGTTTTGAGCAAGACGTTTGCAAACTGCAGTCATCATTTTAAGAGCAACACCTCTTTCGCTGTCAGAGAGAACTGACAAGTTGTCTAGTAGGGTAATTAACTCATCGCCACCAACATCTTCAAAAATTGTCTCAAGCTGAACTTTTAGGCTCAAAAGATTTTTGCTAAATAGGTTTATTTTCTTGCTCATATATAACCCTTAATCGTACCTTATAGGGGCTTTGTCTCCAAAAACTTTTTACAATTTTGGTACAAATATTCACTTAATAGCCTAACATGCTGATATTATTAACTATTTTAACTCAGCCGGAAATAAGATTTTACTCAATAAAGCATTATTTTGAGCTCACCTTAGCAAGATTTGCGGTAGTGGTGATGGTTTTGACTAGTTTTACCGTTGGCCTAATGGCCCAACCGATTCAAATTGGAGTATCAATTCCGCTTAGTGGAGAGGGATCTATATACGGCGCCGAGATACGAGATTTTTTTGAATTTGCAAACCAAGATCTAGCAAATAACAAATACAAATTAATTTTTGAAGATGATAAATGTGACAGTAAAACTGGATTAACTGTTGCGCAAAAATTGGTCAATATTGATCGCATCAAATACGTAATTGGATTTGCATGTAGCAATTCACTATTGGCATCAGTTAATGAGTATAAGAAAGGGGACGTTGTAGCAATTGTTTCATACGCGTCTTCCCCAAAAATTAAAGATGCAGGCCCGAATGTTTATAGGACTGCCCCAAGTGATGCAATTGCTGGTGAACTTTTGGGTAGATATATTTTAACTTTAAATTCTAAAAAAATTGCAGCAATTAGTGATCAAACAGACTATACGCAAGATTTACTAAGTTCTGTTACTCAAGTATTAAATCAATCAAATGTTAAGATATTTAATGAGGATTACTTACCGAATAGTACCGATTTTAGATCAATTTTATTGAGGCTTAAGACAATTGCCCCAGATGTTTTATTTATAAATCCTCAGTTAGAGAACACTTTTTTACTGATTTTAAATCAAGCCCATCAAATGAATTGGTATCCAAAAATTGTTGGTGCATATTGGCCATCAAGTAAGACTCTTTTAGATCAAGCTAAGGGTAACGCAGATGGAATTACTTTTGTTGATACTCCGGGGTTATCTTCTATCTTAACTTCCGATGGTCGTAAAACTTTAGATAGATTTATTGCTTCTGGTAGAAAAATTAGAAGCACCGAATCTAATTTCGCTACCAGTTATGAAGCCTATCGAGCTCTGCATCAAGCTATCCAATCAGGAGAAGATGTAAAGCAATATTTAAATAAAACTACTTTTAATGGGATATTTGGCGATTGGTCCTTTGATCCTGATGGCGAAATTCAAGGCATAGGTTTTGTAATCAAAAGAATTGAGAATAATGTGCCAATTAATGTAAGCTTTTAATTCAAGTTACTTTTCTAATAATTCACTAATGAAAAACCTTACAATTATCAATCATCCTCTAGCGCAACATAAGCTTTCAATAATCCGAGACAAAGATACTCCGACTATTTTATTTCGAGCATTGATTAAAGAAGTCGGAACTCTGCTTGCATATTCTGTTACAGCGGATTTACCAGTTGAAGATATTCAAGTTACAACTCCTCTTACTACTATGACAGGCAAAAGAATCGCCGGAAAAAAATTAGTGTTAGCTCCTGTGCTTCGTGCTGGAGCAGGAATGATGGATGGATTTTTAGAAGTATGTCCTGGCGCAAAAATTGGGCATATCGGAATATATCGAGACCATAATACTTTAGAAGCTAAACAGTATTTATTCAGGATGCCAAATGAAGTGGATCAACGCGAAGTGGTAATTATCGATCCAATGTTGGCTACTGGAAATTCGGCAGTTGCTGCAATTGAAGCTGTTAAAAAACTTAATCCTAAGCGAATAAAACTTGCGACTTTAATCAGTGCTCCTGAAGGTGTAAAACACGTTAACGAGCAGTGCCCTGATGTATCTATTTTTACCGTATCAGTAGATCAAAAACTTAATGACTCAGCTTATATCGTTCCTGGATTAGGTGACGCTGGGGATCGAATTTTTGGTACTGTATAGCTTTTAGTTAAAAATTAGCAGCTGAATCCACATTTATGGTTTGACTGCTGCTATGATTTGGAAAGTATTTTGTTCTAATCAATGTAGCAGCTCTTAGAGCTCCGCGTTTTAATTCATCAATAACAACTTTTTGTCTGCTTTTAAGTTGCTCTCGCTCGTTCCATGCGCGTTTTAAAGTATTAGTAAGAGAATCTTCTGTAAGTTTACCAAGCTCAAGAGAATAATCTTCACAATTTAATAAACGCATAAA
>JBILET010000206.1:0-3812 GCA_044351935.1 Bdellovibrionota bacterium | reverse complement strand
TCGCGCAAAAGTCTTGTAAGGAGTGCGTCGGCAATTGCTTTGCCATCTCGAGAATCATCTAAGATTTTTTTTGCGCGAATTATTTGATTAAGTGCGCTGTATGTTGTGCCCATGATTACAGCTAAAATCGATATAGCAATTACTACTTCTAAAAATGTGAATCCTACCGAGAGATTTTTTCTATATTTAGCCATTTTTATTTTTGATTATGTTTTAGGCTTATTAAAAAAGAAGTATGTAACAATTTGATCTTGAGGGGACGGTGACCAGCTTACTCTTAAGGTTAGTCTTAGAAGTGTATTTTCCTCTAATTTAGGTAAATTCCACGGTTCAATTGTAAGTTCGGCATTTAAAGGCACTGAAGCTTGTTTTGCTATTAGCGGCGCCAATGCTTCTTCTTTTAGAAAAAATCTAGCTACATCAACAACTGTACCGTCTCGTTTTTGTTCTCCTAATTCCTCCGAGGCAAATTCGATACCAGCCATAATTGCTCTGGATGCTAACATTGCTTCTAGTGCATTTCTTGTTCTGAGTGCTTGGCTCATTGCCGAAGTTTGCAGAGACAAAAGAGTAGTCAAAGATGCTGCAAGAATCATAACAGCAATTATGATTTCTAAAATTGTGAAACCTAATTGTTTGTTTTTACTTTCGCTAAGCATGTAGTTACATCGAGCCTCCGGAGCTTAGGGACGTGTCACCCAGAGAATCTTGCTTTGATTGCATTTGGAATAGATCTTCAAATTTTAAATCTGTGCTATTGCGATAAATATCAACTTGAGCAGTAAAAGGATTCACTACGAATGTAATTCTTTGCCCGTCGCTTTGCTCCATTTCGATAGCAGCAAAATCTGAAAAGCCCCCAGAAGCAAAATAAACATATCCTGCACCAGAGCCTTTATCATCTGCAGCGATTTTTTGCCTAGAGTTCCTAATGGAAACAAATTTCATACCGTTAGGAGGGCTCTGAGGATCGTAAAGAGACGGAAAAGATGGAGGGGGAATTATTCCACCTTCTGGTCCTTGTGAACTATCACCTTTAGATTGTGCAGGGTTAAGGATAGTTGCTAGCTCTAAAGACAATAGGCCTAGGTCAGAAGTTTGCTGCGCAACATCATCACTAACATTATTGTTTTCTTGAACAAGTGCTCCGATACGATACGTATTATTTTTTAAGTTTACTTCTAGTTGGTAAGAAACTTGATCAGCTGATGCTTGTTGAAATAAAAACCTTGTAGTTTCAGCAAAGTTTCTTATAAAGCCTTCTTCTTTCCAGAAAGTAAAAGTGCCAGTCCTAAAACCTACTAATGTAAAAAGTACAGCTACAATTGCTAGTACTAGAATTAACTCTATAAACGTAAAGCCGCGCTGTTTATGTAACACTGCTTTATCAAACACGTTTTATGGACCAGTGATAGTCATATCACCTTCTGCCCCAGAGCCTCCATCGCGCTTGTCAGCACCAAGGCTTTTTAAAGTAAACGAACGACCACCGTTATCTAGTGAGTAAACATAAGGTGTGCCCCATCCGTCAGTAATAGTATCTTCGTCAGTAATTGGAACACATGCTCGAGAACTATCTGGACAAGAAACAAGCGATCTTAGATCTGGAGGAAGTTGATTATACATCAACTGATATTGTCCAATTGCAGCTTTGGTTTTTTCCATTTTAAGAGCATTGATTTGTGCTTTGGCTCTTTCACCTTGTTTAAACAGGCCTCCAGTTAGAAACGCTATCAGGATAGAAAGAATCACCAGTACTACGATAATTTCGACTAGTGTAAGACCTTTTTGCGCTGCTTTTTTTAATGTTTTAGTAGATGTTTTCATAACAGGTATATTTTGGCATAACATTGGCAAGATCCACCATAGGGATTAGATATCCTCTTTGGCAATACTGTGTCTTTGGAGCAACAAAGTTAAATCATCTATCACTTGCTGGGTAGATACAGCGTTCTCTGGTATCTTTGGGCAGATAAGATTTGTAGGTACACAATCTGCTCCAAAGTGCCGGCCAAAATCGTGAAGAGCAATACCAACACATCCAAAAGTTAACCCGCTGTAATATCCGCCAGCTACAAAAACTTTTTCTACGCCAATTGATCCAAGTTTTGTTATCAGCTGCTTATGCCCATAATCAGCAGCAGATGTTGATGGGGTTGAAGAGGATGTTTCAAGTTGACCCAAAGTATTGGGGCGTCTATAGACTCGTTGTTGAATGGCATCCGCTAAATCAACGTCTGATAAATTATTATTATACTCATCTCGAGAAATAAAAGGGTATGGCCATCCAGGAAAAGTTGGAACTAAAACATGTTCGATGCAGTTATTTGATATTAACCATTTTTTTGTTTCTGTAAGTTTGTGAGCTTCAGCTAGCGCAATCACGGGAGCCATTGTTTGCTTCAGCAAAACAGTCATCTGATTTTTAGAACCATCATCCAAAACGTATGGATGGACTATCAATATGGCTGCCCCAGTTTTCTGTGCTCTTTGCGCGGCTTTGTCCCAAGATTCTTGTGGTATATCCTTAAAAAGTATTGGAGGCTTATCGTGAATTTGAGGTGTTAAGCTAAGCATCAGCTATATACTTTGTGGAAATAACATTTATCAAGTAAATTGGTACAGTTATCTAGAATAAATTTAAAATAAACCTTAATCAATGGAACAATCAACTAATTTATGTAACTTGTATCCAATCACTAAGCGCTGGATATTAAAGGAAACAATAGTGATCTTGCTATTAGCCATAATTCTTAATTTGGCCATGTATTCCATTAAAATCGAATATTTTTATTTTAATCCAGAAGCTTGGCTTACTTTTTACTCATCGTTAATAATTTGGTCTGTTATCATCTTATCTAGAGTTTTTTATCTAATAATTGTAAGAAAAAACTTGTCGTACGAAAGTATTGGCGATGAATTAAAAATCACCAGAGGATTTATTTTTAAAGAAGAAATTGAATATCCATTAAATAAAATTACAGCGATACAATTAAAGCGAAACCTTATAGATTTTATTTTTGGAATCTCGGCACTTGTAATTATTGTTCCGGGAGATATCCCATTTGCTTTATCTAGAATCCCAGGGTTGTCTGTCAAGTCAGCAGTTGATCTTAGGCGTTATCTACTAGATCGAAACTAGTCACTATATTTTAGCGCTCTTAATCTTTCGATGTCTCTAACCTGGTCACATTTAGGACAAACATCTAATAGTAAAAATTTATTATCTTCAGTTTTGTAAAGATAAATCCGCCACCCTTGATCTTGATGAATTCTAAGTTCTCTTACACCTTTCATTGATTCGATATGCTTAAAGTCTCCCCAGTGACCTTGGCGTAGCCTAGTTAGCCTATCCAATATTGCGTTAATAACCTCAGAGCTTGCCGTTTTACATATCTTTTCAAATGAACTGTTAAAAGGCGTTTTTGCGCCATTATATTCATCAATTAGAATGATATTTTCCGAGTAAGTACTTGTAGTTGGTTGCGTCAGGGGATTTTCAGAATTTTCTTCTGCAGCTTTAGAACTTAATGGTTTGCGATCGGTAATGTTAGTTTTTTGCCACTCCAACAAAGATTCTTTTAAAGTTTTTTTATCTGTAATTAGCAATATTTCACATAATTGGTTGGAAGCTGAATCTGAAGAAATCCTCCACCAATAATATAGATCTTTGCCCGAAATGTTTAACTCGGGGAGCGTAGTTTCTAGCGTTTGAGCAGCCAAATTAAAAAACTGCTTCATTGAAGAATTTTTACCAAACTCAGAAGTACCATTATTGGTTCTAGCTTTACGTTTATTTAGATTTTGTTGTT
>JBILET010000204.1:0-3841 GCA_044351935.1 Bdellovibrionota bacterium | reverse complement strand
AAAGATCTACCAACGTTCAGAACACGTTGTATCGCGAGCCAATATTGACCCGGACGCGCTTAAAATCATCTATAGGCTGATTAGAAGTGGGCATATTGCGTATCTTGTTGGGGGTGGTGTGCGCGATTTATTACTAGGAAAAACTCCTAAGGATTTTGATATAGCAACTGATGCCACTCCACGTCAGGTAAAAACACTTTTTCGAAACAGCCGAATTATTGGCCGACGATTTAAACTTGTTCACATATTTTTTTCAGGCGGAAAGAACATCGAAGTATCAACATTCAGGGATTCCTCTGAGGAGCCCCTTGATAATGTATTTGGATCTGCAGAAACAGATGCAAGACGTCGCGACTTAACTATAAATGCTCTTTTCTACAATCCTGCTGACTATACGATTATTGATTATGTTGGAGGTATCGAAGATCTTCGCAAAGGGATAATTAGAGTAATCGGCGACCCAAATATTAGATTTCAAGAAGATCCTGTAAGAATGTTAAGAGTCGTGCGGCATGCATCACGTACTGGATTTGAAATCGATCCGTGGTGTGGTCAAGCTTTAAAGGATTGCAAAGATCTTTTAAAAACCGCATCGCAAGTTCGAGTCTATGAAGAATTTAGGAAAGATTTATCTGCGGGGTATTCATTAGAAAGTCTACGCGGGCTACTTAAATATGATCTTTTAGAGATGTTACTTCCAAAATTTTCGATTTTAGGCCCAAATTTTTTGGATGAAGGAGCTCATCTTCCTATCTGCCTTGAAAGAATCGATATGTTAGTTAGGTCAGGGCAATTAATATCTTCTTCTGTAACTCTTGCAACTTTGTTCTTAAAAATCGAGCCGCATTTAATGGATGAAAGTGACGATAGTTACGATATAGGTGAGATTATAAAATATGCCTTTGATTCGTTGGTTGTTCCTCGTAAGGAGCGCGAACGAATCGAAGCGCTCGTAATGGCTTTCAAACAAGCAGTTGAAGTGCAGGAAAATGGAGGAGCAATTAAAAAGTCCAGATTTGTTGAGCCTGAAGAGTTGATAATCTTATTTAGTGTCTTCTTTGGTGATGAATCTGCTCGATGGATTAGAAGTCAACTTAATAAAAGTTCTGGTAATAAGCGTCGAAGCAAGGCAAAGATTGCACAATGAAGTTAGTCGATCATGTAATTGCAATATCTGCTCTTTATAAAGAAGCATCTATAGAAGCAACCAGAGCTATCTGGCGAAACTGGCCTCTGCTAATTGGAGTAGTCCTATCATATCTAATTCTTTATTTAGCTACTCTTCTATTTGGGCAATCTGGATTTGCCGGTGGAATGATAATTGGATTAGTACAAATTGTGTTGATATCAATTGGATACAGTTGGCTTAGTGATTCTGTGTCGCGCGAAAGACTACTTTTTAAAGGTTTATATCAACTTGATGTTGGGCTTTTTTCGTCAGTTATAAATACTGCTTTTATTTTGTTCATTGGAAAGTTTTTAGTATCTCTGTTTGCTCAAGCACCAGGATTAGAGTGGATAATGGTTCTAGTTCAATTTGGGTTGGTGATTGTTTTTAATGCTCTTCCAGAAGTTCTTTATGTTCAAAAATATGAAGGTGTTGCAGCGCTGCAGGAAAGCTTAGATTTTATTAAACGAAATTGGATCGAATGGTTTTTGCCACTTTTATTAATTGCCGCTCCATGGATTTTGATTTCTACGGATATGCTTTTGTTTTTAATCGCCAAGATGGACGAATTATTACCAGCTACTATCGTCTTTCACATCACTAGAGTTTTTTCTGCTGCTTATTTGAATAACCTGGGGGTAGTAGGATCCTTTTTAAGTTACTTCTTAGCTTTGGTTTTATTCGTATGGTTTATGTTGTTTAGAGGCTTTTTGTTTGCTGGAATGGTTAATGGTTCAAGAAGGCAGCGTGC
This sequence comes from Bdellovibrionota bacterium, assembly GCA_044351935.1. Lineage (GTDB taxonomy): Bacteria > Bdellovibrionota_C > UBA2361 > UBA2361 > JBIKWN01 > JBIKWN01. The sequence continues at coordinate 1,922 of JBILET010000204.1, read as the reverse complement.
ATTTAGGGCAAAACTTTAATTTTTGGTGATTAAGTGACGAGACTATCAACACATAAATCTTTAATTGTTATTCCATCAAGAATGGCCAGTACTAGACTACCTGGTAAGCCTTTAGCTGATATTGGCGGAATGTCCTTAGTCGAGCGAGTGTATAAACAAGCCAGACAAGTACAATCTGTAGATAGAGTCGTAATTGCAACTGATAGTCCTGAAATTATAGAAGCAGGAAAAATTTTTAACGCAGAAGTTATAAACACATCTGAAAAAAACCGCACCGGAAGTGATCGCGTTGCGGAAGTCTACCATCAGTTCTTGCAACAAGGAGTAAAGTTTGATCTTGTTGCTAATGTTCAAGGTGATATGCCTTTTATTAAACCAATAATTATTGAACAAGCTTTTGCAGCCCTCAAGGAATGTGAAGATGATTTTGGAATGGTTACAATTTGTACCACAATAACTTCACAGGAGGAGTTCTTTAAAGATTCAGTAGTAAAAGTTGTGACTGGTTCTAGGGACCAAGCGTTGTATTTTTCTAGGGCTCCGATTCCATACCCAAGAAACAAGCCTTTGGATCGATTTGGTCTTAAGCATATTGGCTTGTATGTCTTTAGACCTTCTGTCTTAGAAGTTATGGCTAATCTATCTTCAGCTTTAAGTGAGGAATCCGAAGGCCTTGAGCAACTTCGGCTTTTGGCAAATGATATTAAAATAAAAGTAGTTACGATTCCCAGGGATGTGTTAGAGCCCTCTGTCGAAGTTGATACTCCCGCTGATTTGGAAGTAGCTAATAAAATTGCTAAGACAAATTTTGTTTGAGTAGCGTATTGCTTGGCATTATCATTATGCCTTGATGTTAGCGCCCCAAGAAGAAGTTCGTTATAAATTATCGCAGGTTAAATTTAAATTTGATTCCAATTCGGATATTTTGGAACCTTGTAGTTTTATAGGCGGGGCCAAACAGCAAGTTGCAGTATTTCAAAGACTTCTACCTACAGGGTTTTTTAGTTATTTTTTTGCCCAAGTAGAACCTAGTGGAGTTATCCGCTCACAGACTTATAGTTTTGATAGCGAAAATGATGATTATTATTTTGCTGTTAAACCTTTCTCAAAAATAGATGACACATATCTTTGCGAAAATATTGCTTTTGATAAATTTACAGGCCGCTCCTCGAAAGCATTTTGTGCTATTTCATTTGATCTAAATTCTGATAGAACTCTTCGTATATGTTATTTGAACTCAGAGCTTAGGCCTACCAGTCTTATAACCTCGGATTTGATTGCCCTTAATCATGGAGGAATCCTATCGATTCCAGAACTTAACCAAGAAAGCTGCGATACTTTAGATCTGCAACAAATTTTTGGATTAGAAATGAATCCAGAAGAATTTAATTTTCATGCAGTAAGAATGGATCAATCTTTGACCGCAGTGATAAGTATTAATCTTGATGACCTTCCTATTGATAATAAGGCTTTTATTCGTGTCAAAGTTGGCGAAGAGCCAGTTGCTCTTGATAATTTTTACTCCACAGATCAAGTATTAGATTCAAAGTTAATCGGTCCAGAAGGAGAAGTCTTCTGGGGCACTATGGCATCAAAACAAAATCAATTTAACCCAATGTTGTGGTGTAAATCTGGCATAGCTCAGGGATTAGAGGTTCCAGCTGAATTTGAACACCTCAAGCTAATACCGGTTGGAATATCAAAATCCTGCAGTAAATATGGAAGCGACCGCTTAGTCGCGTATTTTGAAGATCAAGACTATTGTCATCCTATAACTTGGACTGTGGACCCTGTGTCGGTCGGCGAAGTCCCAAAGCTTGCACCCCGTAATATTGTATTAGATGACATGGGCGCTTTCGGTAAAATCCACGACGTAAGTCAATATTCTGGTCTAATTATCGCTACAATATTACCATTTGGAA
>JBILET010000203.1:0-3864 GCA_044351935.1 Bdellovibrionota bacterium | reverse complement strand
TTTGAAACTACAAGTAGAGTTTTCATAGGAAATGGTGATGGAACTTTTAGAATTTCAGCAACCATCACTGACGGAGTTGGCCAATACGCTGGAAATAGCATTAGTGATTTTAATAACGATGGATTTGCAGATATTATATTTTCTGCAGAAAACGGCAGTAGAATTGCCTATGGAAATGGTGACGGAACTTTTTCTATAAGTTCATTACTATCACCGACTAGTGTTATGATTGGAGATCTAAATGGGGATGGAGTCACAGATATTAATGACAACGGCGCGACAACAAGCGTTCTATACTTTCAAGATACTACAAAAAGCGCAGGAATCAAGCGTATAGATCTTTCTACAGTTGAATACGCTAGACAAGAACTATCTACAATTCAAGCAACAGCACAAAGAATTTCATTAGAAATTGGAAGTATTGGAAGTCTAATGAGTAGATTTAGTGTAGCAAAAAATAATCTGGAAATATCAAGTGATAATTATCAAAATGCAAATGCAAGAATTACAAACATTGATGTTGCAGAAGAATCATCCGTTCTTTTCTCTCAAAAAATCAGACAACAAGCAGCTGCAAGTGTACTAGCTCAAACTAATATACAACCACAATTAGCCTTAAAACTTTTAACTTAAAAAACAATTGGTAAGTTTGCTTTTTTAATCCCCTCGATAAACCTTTGGCCAAAAGAAGAAGAACTAGCAATTGCATTTACTCTATCAACAAGAACTCTAAATTTCTGCTTTTCATCACTAGAGCCATTTCGCGACAGTGCATCAAGAAACATTTTTAATGTTTCGCTGTTAAAAACCCCAAAAAATCCGCTATCTATGTGAGCAGATAAAGTACTATCTAAAAAACTTTTTTCGGTACGTACGAACTCTTCAAATTTAATCCTTTTATTTTCGTCCTCTAGGCAAACTTCTGTAATCCTCATAACTACCGAACTGATAAACTCATCATATGTGCGATCTATAATATCTGTTTCTAGTTTTGTTGGTGTAATATCTTTTGCATTGTGTCGCGCAAAAACTTCGTCGAGTTCGATCTTACTTTTTTCGTCAGATCTGGTTTCGACAGAAGTTCCCCATAAGACATGACATGCTTCGTTACTAAGGGTTAATACAAGTTGTTTTTCTAAACTTCTTCCGGTCTGCGAAGCGTAACTGCTAATGTTATCTATATTAAATATAATCTCGCGAGCACTTGGATTTGTTGCTGCCCTGGCTGTCTTCATTACGTTTTTAAATGATTCCGGGAATCTAGGGTCGTCTAGGGTAAATTTAGTATATTTAAATCCTTTTTGTCTGGCTTGCTCCATATGGGGAAATCTTTTGCCATACTTATCTAGTATCTTATCAATAGTCGAAGTTAAATTATCTGCAGATAGATCATTTAAAGAAATCTGCTGCGAATCAATAAAATCTTTGCTTGGATTTGGAAAAGAAAAATTAAGCTCGGTGCATACCGGAGCTAATGATTCGAATATAATATCAGGCTTAGCTGTAAAATTATCAAAAACAACTGGACTAGGCACACCAAATATCATAGGTAACACCAATATTTCACATGAATTTTAGCTAGCTAAGGATAGTAATTTACAAACTTATATTCAATTAAAATATTTAGCGCTGAGGGCATTTATTCACCACAGCACAACTATCACAGTTGTCCGTAACTATTTCATTTTTGGGCCCCTCAATCGTACAAATTTTTGAGTTATTCTTACCCAATATTGGTGTACCGTTTAAGTACATTGATGCCGAGTATAAAGTATCGCTGTATGCGCTAAGTGGATCACGGTCCCTACCACAAGTAATTACATTTTCGGACATTCCAGAAATATTTATTTGCGCTTGGCATTTTGCGTAATAAGTTGGAACAGTACAGGTTTGAATCATTTTATAAAAATTACAATTATTGCAATTTGAAATAGACGCACCATGCTCTTTTATTTCTCGTTCTTGTCTATCCTCACAATTAGATTCCGCAAGATAATCGTATTCACTAGATGTAGAACAAGAAACCGCTTTATCTGCAAATGATGTGTTACACTCAATATTTAGTAATCCAGCTTTGACTTGGGCTTCGCTGTTCCAACGTTGATTCCAACTTTTTCCATTTATAGAAATATTATTTCCTTTAACGATTGCAATTTGTTCCTTTGGCAAATCGGGGCCATCGTAAAGTTTTACTGGACTACACGCAGCTAGCGCAAGAACGAGTGATGTTAAAAAGATTCCCTGTGAGTTAATCAACGTATTAGTCATATAGTCCCATCAATAGTATATATAGCTTGTAGATACATCAAATATCATCTTAATATGTAGTATTTAGTAGTATCGAAAATAATTCAAACTAACATGAGCAAATCAAAATTCTCTATAAATCTCTTATGTCAATTCATACTTGGATGTGTATGTTTTGGTTTATCTACCAGTGACATAACTGTTCAATCCAGCAATCCACTAAACGAGATGTTTAATTCCTTGGGAAGCATACTTATAGCTTCATCAATGTTTGGTATTCTTTACGGATTTTTTAGACTTTTTGGTGCTAAGGGTGGCGCTATTGAAGCTTACTATCAGAATGTTCCTTTAGGTCTATTTAGAAAACCATCCTCAGAACCCAAATTAGAGCCTACTAACAACGATGAACTCACAAACAAAACAAACGATGAAACTCTGCAGATAATATCACCAGAAAAGTTGATTCAATATGCTGGATTACTACTAATCCTGACTGCTTTTTTTTCGATGTTATTTAGAATCAATTGGGAACTAGAGAATAAAATTGCTGCATCTTTTATCGTAATGTGTCTTTCGATCTGGGGAGCATACAAACTGCAAAACTCAAGTGATACGTGGAGTTCTGTTTTAGAGCTTATCGGCTTTGCAGCTTTGCAATTTAATATAACGTTGATTAGCAAGTGGTTACTTGTCAATCAAGTTATCCTGTTTACTAACTTTATAGAAATAATACTTTCGATCAAACTTCTATTAGCGGCACTATACTATTCAAAAGTTCTCAGAACTAAATCTGGATTTACATATCCCGTGTTCTTCTTAACTATCTACCTAGGACCGACAAGTTTGACTCATCTAGGGTTAACTTTGAACTATATTTACGGATTGATATTTGTATTAATTACTTCAGCATTTGCATTAAACCTATCGATTAAAAACCACTCCTGCGGATTAATGATAGTAAATTTAATTGCGGCAGCATATTACATTAGTAATTTTATTACTCCATATGGCGTAGCCGATGGAACTTCTATTACTTCGCAAAATGAATCTATACTGGGCCTTGTTTCTACTTCAATTCTATTTATTGCCCAAATCACTACAGCACTATTGTTCCATCTTAAACATAAAAGGTCAAATAACGGTGTAGAAATCATCCATTTATTACTTGCCCACTTAACGGTAATTTTATTAATTAGCAGTTATGCATATTTAATTCCACCGATTTATGCGCACATCGGACTCATATTTGTAATTTTTTCCATCATCCCTGGATGCGCATACTTTAAACTACAAAGTATGCAAATTAACTCTAGAATTACTTCTTGTTTTCTTAACTGCTCTATTGCAATTTCATCCTTTGGATTGATAATTGAAACTTCTGGACCATGGTCTGCTATCGTTTTTCTTGGATATTCATGTTTAATCCTATGGTACAGTATTTTGCAACCACATCGACAACTCAGATTGTTTGCATTACTAATGCTTATTTTATCAATCTTCAAACTTTATTTTGAGTGCAGTAAGATATTTAATTCACTATCAGGCAGTGCAATAATTTTACTTTTTGGAGTCTTGCTACTGCTTATTGCTAACAAGATAGAAAGAATTAAGCAAATA
>JBILET010000366.1:0-3865 GCA_044351935.1 Bdellovibrionota bacterium | reverse complement strand
AAGCTAACCAGCAACCAGCTTTAGCTTTAAGATTATTACAAAATTAATAAGAACTATTAAAACCTAAAAACTCCAAAACTGCAATTGAAGCTAATTTAACAATATAAGTTAAAAAAAAGCAGGAATTAAAGTCTTTCCTGAAGTCGGTTTACCAGCCGAGCAAATCCAACTTCCTTTTTAAAATTTGGCTTTGTTTTTATAATCTTAGCTACACCTTTACTAATAAGTTCCAATTTGTCATTAGCAAGTTTTATTAGTTTTTTGGATTTGAATACTCAAAAAGTATAAACAACAAAGTATTGTTATACTTAAATATCACTTTCGTAGGCAACTGCTTTGTGTTTCGAATTTGGTTGATTAGTCGGATTCAACCAAATTTGTCTAAATAATAATTATCGATTTCAAAAATTAAAGTAATAATGATGTCGGATCCACAATCGTAGTAATCACTAATCCAGCAGCACCGCCAGAAGCAGCCGAAGCAGTATTATCGTTTAATACTGAACCACCGGCTCCACCGTCAGCTGCAAAGCCTCCTCCTCCGCTACCGCCGATTCTGGGGTTTGCTGTAACGGCGGTTGCATTAGAACCTGCAAAGCCACCAGCAACTGATGTAGTACCCGAAGTTATTACTGGCGCTAACATTCTTATAAGACCACCGCCTCCACCTCCGCCTGTTCCTATAGTTGCCGAGGATGCACCTCCGTTGCCTCCGTTTGCAGATATAGTTCCATTATTAACTATGGAACCTAACGAAGCTAATACTATCAAGCCTCCTGCTCCGCCACCGCCTCCAAAACCATTTGAGCCACCTCCATTGGCTGTTATAGAACCGCTTGCATTGATAATGATTCCTAACCGACAGTAAAATGCAACCGCCCCACCTGCAGTCCCTCCCGAAGCTTGATATGCAGGTCCTCCTGCACCACCGGAGCTGTGCCCAGATAATACTTTTGTAAGTGCATTTAACTCGGATTGGACTAATCCAACTCCCGGTCTACCGGATTGCAAAGTATTTGTACTGCCCCCAAACTCGCCAAATCCTGGGTTTGTAAAAGCAACACCCGTAGAACTTATACGTGTAGCAGGACTTAAAGTAGATGATGAAATTGTTTCGTATCGTCCACCAAAACCACTACTATCTATTATTAGAGCTCCATTGATCGTACAGGTTCCTGTTGCCCGGATAGTTGTTCCACTAGAGATAAAGGATCCTGCCTCTATTGTTACATCTGTAAATTGAGTGTTATCACCACTAAATCCAGTTGATAGAGTTAACGCACCCGCAGAGCCATCACCCCAAACTTTTATGCCGCCATCAACACCGTTTGTCCCATTAGTGCCGTTAGTTCCATTTGCGCCATTAGCACCCGCGGCGCCTGTTTCGCCTTTTAATTGTGAAATGTTTCTTATCCTTGTCTCACCGCGACTGCACCGTTTACTTCTTAGAGTAACAGCGCCATTGGAATTCTTCGAACATATAACAGTTTGTGCATTCGCTGGCTGATAAGAAAAACAAATTGATATAAAGGAGACTGCAATTAATATTTTTTTCATAAATTATTTGTTTCAAAAAAAAACAATATCTGTGTTAGTTAAGCATTCCTGCAGGATTAAACCCAGATCTTTTTATCACTAAACCAGCAGAACCGGCTTGTGATACTGAAGTTGAGCCATCTGTATAAGCTATACCTCCTTGACCCCCAGCTCCACCACCTGAACGTGTTGCCTGAGTTACCGTTCCAGCAGCTTGAGCTGATATTCCACTTCCACCTGTAACTACTAAGTTTGCATTATTTCCAGTTATTGTCTGCGCAAGTATGTGGATTAGTCCACCTCCACCTCCGCCACCATTTGCGCAAAATATACTTGTAAATCCTCCAGTTGCACCACTTGCCCTAACAATTCCTGTATGTGTTACAGTTCCCAAAGAAGCAAGAACTATTACACCACCAGCTCCGCCGCCTTGGCAATTTCCACCATATCCTCCGTCTGCAGCTATAGTACCTGTGCCAGAAATATTAATTCCATCTTTACAATAAATTGCAAATCCACCTCCGCCTTCACCGGTTGTCGAAGTACCACTTAAACCGCCACCACCTGCCCCTCCCGAAAAAACAGAAGGCCTAATAATACTTCTTCCAATTGTTGAATCTAGCGCAGTAGCTGCATATCCACCTTGACGATTGGCTCCGTTTGAACCGACTTCTCCGTCTCCGGAACTTTGTGATGATAATCCTTGCGATGCTGGTTTATTAGAACCAAGCGAGTTTGGTTGACCAGAAGATCCAGCAGGATCTACGTTTATCGTTCCATTTATTGTTGCAGTACCAGTACATCTAATTATTGTACCTGATGGAACAGTTACAGTTACACCTGAATTAACAGTAAAATCTGTAAACTGAACATTATCATCATCAAAAGTTTCATTTGCAGAAATTACTTTTGCCCCCGCACTGCCGTCGCCCCAAGCTGCATCCATTCCATCTTGCCCGTCGCTACCATTACTCCCGTTAGTGCCATTGGTTCCATTTGCACCATCAAGTCCGTTTGAACCTGCAGGTCCTTGAAACGATGCCGTATCAAGTACTTCAATATAACCCCGCGGACAAGTTGTTGCAGCTCTAATAGCACGTTGCAATACAACTGATTTATTTTTAACAGCTTGAGTTTTTTTAATGCAAAGTTTTGCAGCGAACGCTTCGTAATTTACAAGGAAAATTATTCCAGACAAAAATACAATCAAATTTTTTTTCATGATTATTTCACTACTTTTTAAACAAATAGTCTTAAGAATATCTTTTATATTTTTCCGTCAACTTTATATAACTACTGTAGTTGTTAAGTTTTTCGAACATAAAAGTGCCCATATAATGTGTTACTAACATCCTTAAAGTATGAAACGGTGTTAATTAACAAATACTATGTGCGAAAAATCACAATTATTTTACCAGTCTAACTTGCTGAATTCGTTAATTTCATAAAACTATAAGAGCGTTTTATTTGCTATTTATTATGTTTTTCTACTCAGGAAAACTGGCAAAACATCCGAGATAGATTCTTAATGTCTGAACAAACACAAGATAATAGCTGGGCGGTTGCCCGAGAAGTCACAAAAACATTAGGTTATGTGCCTATAGCATTTGCTCAAGCAATACGAATGCTTGCCACCGATCATTTGAAGAACAAAGGCGAACTTCGAGCGGTAACTAAATACCAAATTGCTAGGTTATTTCGAGGCGCAAGTTTTAAATCTACAATTTATTTTGCATCAAAAGAATTAGCAGAAGATTATCTTGCAGCTAATAAAGCATGTTCAATTGGAGACATAGTTGCACTATATAAGCCATTTGATTTGGCAGCGTTTATTACTTGCTTCTTTTTAAATAGACAAATGAGAAAAGTTGCAGGCCCAGCATGGGAAGAAATCTCGCCATATTTCGCAAGAGAATCTTCCGTAGGAGCACTAGTTGGAGTTGCACTCCCAAGAGTAGGTTTTGGCCCAGGACTAGTAATAGCGTCACTTAGAAACGTAGCGCATGGCTTAATGAGTCTTAAAAATCCTGGAAGCTATTCTACCTATAGGACTAAACTTGCAGCATCAAAAAAATTAGTAGATGACAAACTAGAAATGGAAATTTGGAAGACGACTTCTTCTCAAGTGACTTCTCTTTTGTTAACAAATCTTGGATACATGACCGAAATCGGAGAACTAATTGGTACGGCTGCTGGAACAACTACACCTATAAGCAAAATGACCGATGAAAAACTGCGAAACTTTAGACTAAGTTATATTTGGCAAGAAACATTCTTACTTAAACAAGAGCAACCCTCTGAGAAATTTAATACTGAATATTTCCCGCTA
>JBILET010000264.1:0-3315 GCA_044351935.1 Bdellovibrionota bacterium | reverse complement strand
TAGTAAATTTGTTAGCGCATAAGTAGCAGCTTTAGCGGCTCCACCGGATCCAAGAATTACTGCGTTTAAGTTGCTACTGTCATTTGTCTTGGTGAATTTTTTTATAGCCTCTGCCACGCCAATAAAATCAGTGTTAAATGCAGATAAATTATGCTCTTGGAAAAGTATAGTATTAATCGCTCCAATTTTTTGGGAAGCTTCATCAGGAACAGTTAAATTTAGAAGTTGTTCTTTATATGGTGCTGTAACATTAAGCCCAGATATATTTAATTTTTTAGAAAAATCTAAAGCGTGCTTTGTATTTAAAGAATGAATTTTTAAATATCGATAATTTAAATTTAGCTGACTAAACCACCTATTATGAATCATTGGACTCAACGAGTGTGAAACAGGCTTTCCTATTATTCCAAATAATTTCATAAAAATTAGGCGATCGAATTGACTTAATTCAGAACATATTTATACTCTGATCTTAGATAACTATCGAGAGAGGCGCGAGGGAATTGGCCCGTTGACCGCCCGGCAACCGTAAATATGGCAAAAACAGCCAAATTAAGCGAAGTGCCTCAGCCAACCTAGTACTGAAAAAGTTAGCTTTTTAGCTAGTTTTATTGAAAGAAGTTTATTTCAGTATGGGATCGATAGAGCTAATTGCAAGTTAAACTTTCCTAGTTTTTCTAGCATACGGTTCCTCTATTCATCACATACCAAAATCTTTCTTATTGTACTTTGGGACTAAAAATTCCCTCTCTCTATTTCGACTATCTATTAATTTGTAATTTTAGAAGTTAGTTCTAGGAGTAGTAACGATGAGCATACCAGCAGAGGTAGATCAAATAAGCCAACAGCCGTTTTTAGATTCTCAAGCGTATCTAAATCGCATAAAAGTTGAATTACAACGAGTTTTATCTAATCCATCAGTTCCTGATGATGTAAAAAAATCTCTTCTTAGAACATCTGAAATTGCAAATATATTAGCTACAGAAGGGGGCTTAGATGTTAATCAGTAAAGCTACTCCAGATCAGTTTCAAAATAGAATTGCCGGTGGCGTCGAGCAACTTGCAGATGCAGGTATCTTTGGTCTAGACGCTTATAAAGAAATGGTATCTTTGCTTGAAGGTAGAGGTTTAGCCAATCTACATGGTTCTGATTTATTAAGAGTTGAAGCTGCTCTTAGGTCGGTTGTTGATAGGTACGGAGCGTATTCTTCGCCATCAATAGAAAGAGGAGCAATGGGAAGACCTCTTCCAGCGTTTGGAGCAAAATTTAAAATATTGGCTTTTACTGATTGTGTAGGACAAGATCCAGAAACAGCTTCAAGAATTGCCATCGAAGAAGGTTCGGCTCTTTTTCATCTTGGGATTAATGGTGTCCAGCAATGGCAACAAACCGAGCCGTTAAATCCAGCCCATATAAGGGGAACAATTACTTCAACATATCTATCTTATTTAGATAAGTTAATAAACGAACCACACGAACAAACAGAACAGCTTGTGTTACTTGCAAATGCAGCTCCACGAGATCCCAATAATCCTGATGCAAAAGGGTGTCCGTTCGTTGTAGCAATACTAGAGGGTAATGTTATTTATATTGGAACATTAAATCACGGCGGAATAGAGCTTCAGGGAATTAAGCCACACGTAAAAGAGCTTTGGCATACAACTCTTGGAGTCGAAGAAACCGGAGTTGAGGGAGGTTCTGCACCAAAGTCAGTTTTTAGATCAAAACATTTATTGTCATTATTCCGAGAACTACATAAGGGCAATGAACTACTTTTAGATCGACCATTAGATATTGAAAGTAATATTCATCCCATAGTTGGTATTCAAATAGACTCTAGGGATAGTTTTGGAAACCTAAAAACTACAGAATCGTTTCGTAAAATATTAGAAGAATTATCACTAAGAATTGGTGATAAAATTTTATTATCAGTAGGGAATGTACAGGTCGAAGCTAGAATTGCAACAAGCCACGGAGATGGTAAACCTGGCGAAGTATTGCTAGTCCCAGGAAGCTCGCCTTTGTCTATATTAGATGAATCTGATACTAGAGCAGATATAGTTATCAATAGTGCAGATGCATCAGCAAAGTTTATATGTCCAAATGACCCATTTGTTGGCCGTGTATGGGCAGGAAAAAAGGTTACAATTAGTCCACTTGCTAACTAACCATAATCCCCTATAAATTGCCTACTAAATATCAATAAACCTGATATCAGTAAGCAATTTAAGGGGACAACATGTTATTTAAACGATTCCTTACACTAACATTCTTGTTTTATGCATCGTTAATATCGTGCAATGCCGTTTGGTCCGAGCAAACGGTTTATGTGCAAGTGCGCCAAGCCAAACTTCGCTCAGGTCCTGCTGCATGGTCGACATCGGTTGGAACATTATCATACGGAGACCCATTAACCGTAATTGGAGGAGACGACCCTTGGTGGCAAGTAAAAACAAGTAAGGGTAAAACAGGGTACATCCCAACTTCTTCAGTTTCTGATAGGAAAATTATCCTTAGTTCAGTTGGATATTCTGGTAGCGCACGCGTTGATCAATCTGATGTTGTGTTAGCAGGAAAAGGTTTTAGTAAAGAAGTCGAAAAAAGTTTTGCTTCATCATCTGGATTAGATTATCGAAAAGTTGATCAAGTTGAAAAAAACAAAGTATCTGATAGCGATATAAATGCTTTTATTAAAGCTGGTGAGCTTAAAGGAGGAAGATAATCATGAAGAAAAATTTAAAACTTATTCTTATATCAATATTTTTATTTGGATGCTCACAGCAATTTAGCCAAATGGGCTCTAGCATTTTATCTTCCACTGGAATTGTTACAGGTTCGCAGGCTGATGCAATTTTTGCAGCTGGTAATAAATTATCCAAATCTGTAGAAAAAGTTACAGACGAGCAGGAGTATTATCTTGGTCGGGCTGTTTCGGCTTCAATATTGTCCAAATATCCTTTATATCAAAATGCTTCAGTAACAAACTATGCTAATAAGATTGCTGGTGTTTTAGTGTCACATAGTACTAGACCCGAAACATTCGGCGGATACTATGTTGCATTCTTGGATACTCCTCAAATTAATGCAGTTTCTGCTCCTGGTGGATATATATTTATAAGTAAAGGTTTTTTAAGTTTACTTGATAATGAAGATCAATTAGCTGCGGTTATTGCACATGAAATTGCACATGTTGCTTTAAAACATGGTACACAAGCTATATCTGATTCAAATTTAACAGATGCTTTGCAGATCATAGGTAAAGAAGCTGTTAATACTGCCGCATCTGGGTCATTTAGTGAACTAAATAGTCTATT
>JBILET010000201.1:0-3875 GCA_044351935.1 Bdellovibrionota bacterium | reverse complement strand
GATTGCCAGAATTGCTAGAAACGTGAACATGCTCAATTGTTTCAGTGTCGTTAGATGATTCAATCCATTTTTGATCTACCACTTCTCTTTTTTGAATATCAGACAGAAATTCGATTTTAAAGTCTCGTTCAATTTGTTGAATAGAAAGAGTTCCATCTCGAAACGGTTTGTAACACAAAAGCCACTTTAAAAAAGTTATGTTAGTACCAATTCCTTCAATTCTAAATGTTTTTAAGAAATCATAAGCATAGTCAATTGTTTGAAGCCTAGAGCTACCAGTAACAATTAACTTACCAATCATTGCATCGTAATAGGGAAGTACTTCATCGGATTCTTTAAATCCCATTTCTAGTCTAATGCGATTTGGGTTAATTTCTGCATGTGATAAATGAGTAATTTGTCCAAGTGAAGGGGTAAAGTTAGATGGATCTTCTGCGTAAATTCTTAATTCTATCGAATAAAATTTAGGATCATTATTTATTTTATGATTCTGTAAGCTATAACCCATAGCGACTTTAAATTGAAGCTCTACTAAGTCTTCTTGATAGGCTTGTTCAGTTACAGGGTGCTCAACTTGAATGCGAGTGTTGATTTCTAAAAAATAAAAATCATTTCCCGAAACTATAAACTCAGCTGTCCCTGCATTGCTATAATTTGCTGCTTTTGCAGCAGACAGAGCCGCTTGATGAATTTTACTTCTTAATGAATCACTTAAAATTACTGCCGGAGCTTCTTCAATTACTTTTTGATATCTTCTTTGTGCAGAGCAGTCTCTTGTTCCAAACTGCACTACGTTTCCGTAGTTGTCTCCAAAAAGTTGGACTTCGATGTGTCTTGGATTCTCTACGTACCTCTCGATAAATACATCATCGTTAGAAAAGAATTTTTTGGCTTCTGCTCTTGCTCGCTCTAGTAGTTGTGGAAGCTCATCCCAAGTGCGAACAATTTTCATCCCACGCCCACCACCACCAGCTGTGGCTTTTATTAAAAGAGGTAACCCGATTTTTTCTTTTGCAACTTTGATTAGTTCTTTATCAGTTAGTCCACCTTGTGTTCCAGGTACCACAGGAACCCCAACCGAAGTAACTAGGTTTCTGGCAGCGGTTTTTGAACCTAGATTTTCTATAGTATCCGCTTTTGGACCTATAAAAATTAAGCCGCTATCAGTGACAGCTTTAGCAAATTGAGCATTCTCGGATAAAAACCCATATCCAGGGTGTATTGCGTCTGCGCCCAGGCTTTTTGCAGCCTCGATAATAACTGCTTGATTTAAATAGGTTTCGGCAGCTGTGCTACCTGGCAATATTTTTATTGATTCAAATTGGGTAACATAGCTTTGCGACTGGTCGGCCTGGGAAACAACAAGGCATGATTGGATGCCCAGCTTGTCCGCGGCTTTTTTAATACGTAGAGCTATTTCGCCTCGATTTGCGATAAGAACTTTATTTATTCTATGCTGTTGGGGGTACTCTTTAGAGGGTTTCATTTGAGGTAAAAGTATAGATTTTATGGCAGCTTCTGAACATCACAAAGTAATAATTCTTGGATCTGGACCGGCAGGGTTAACATCTGCAATTTACACAGCTAGGGCAAGCTTAGAGCCATTATTGATTCATGGCCCACTTCCTGGTGGCCAGCTGACAACTACAACAGAAGTTGAAAACTTTCCTGGTTTTCCTGATGGAGTCATGGGCCCAGAGCTAATGGAGCTTTTTGAAAAACAAGCAAAAAAATTTGGTACTAAAATCGAAGTAGGTATCGTTGAAAAAGTTGATTTAAACAATCGTCCTTTTACTCTTTCTACATCGAATAAAACATTTACTTGTGACACGTTAATAGTATCAACAGGGGCGACACCTAAGTGGTTAGGACTTCCTTCGGAAAAAGAACTAACAGGTTTTGGAGTTTCAAGTTGTGCTACTTGTGATGGAGCATTCTTTAGAAACCAAGTTATGTGCGTAGTAGGAGGAGGAGACTCTGCGTGTGAAGAAGCGTTATTCTTAACTCGCTTTGCTAGCAAAGTTTATTTAATTCATAGACGTGATCAGCTTCGTGCCTCAAAAATCATGGCCGAAAGAGTTGTATCACATGAAAAAATTGAAGTTTTATGGAATAAGATTCCTACGGAAATTCACGGGACAAAAGAAAAAGGTGTTGAGTCAATTACATTGACGGATACCGTAACAAAATCTACATCAAAACTTGATTGCGCTGCTGTATTTATTGCAATTGGGCACGTTCCAAATTCAAGCTTGTTTAAGGGGGTTTTGGATATGGATGAAAGTGGTTATCTAAAACCAAAGCCAAACTCAACTGCGACAAATATCGAAGGTGTCTTTGCATGCGGCGATGTTCAGGATCACGTATTTAGACAAGCTATTACGGCTGCTGGTTCTGGATGTATGGCTGCGATTGAAGCTGAAAGATATTTAGAGTCAAAACATCAATAAGTAGTTAGTTACTTTGATTTGAAAAATTCTTAGAAGATATTAAACGTGAATAAAATAATTCTTCTAAAGAATAATTGCACAGATAGCGATCTTCAAAAGATTATTGGCAGCTTAAATCATCAAGATTTCGATTTAAAAGTTGTAAGGACGCAGTCTTATCAATTTATAGTTATAGCCAACGAAAAGACTGGCAAGGATTTATCAACTTTAATTCATAATGATTACGTTGAGCAGATTTTCGATGTTCCAGATTCGTATCCGCTTGTTTCAAAGTTGTGGAAACAAAACGAAACTGTAATTGAATTAAGTGATGATATAAAAATTGGCAGTAATAATTTTACTTTTATAGCTGGACCATGTTCCATTGAAGATGAGTCACAAATTGATAAAGTAATATCACATTTAGTTGAAAATAAAATTGGTATTGTTCGAGGAGGAGCGTTTAAACCAAGAACATCTCCGTATTCATTTCAGGGTCAGGGATTAGAGTCTTTAAAAATATTTCATCAAAAAGCGTCAAAAGCCGGAATAAAAGTAATATCCGAAGTCCCCGAAATTAGCTTAATTCAATCAATGTATCCGTATGTTGATATATTTCAAGTGGGCGCAAGAAACTCGCAGAATTATAGATTGTTATCAGCATTAGGCGAAGTCGACAAACCAGTTCTAATTAAGCGCGGATTAGCAGGAACACTTGATGAGCTTTTATTGTCAGCGGAATATGTTTTTGCATCAGGCAACGAAAAAATTCTTTTATGCGAGCGCGGAATCCGATCGTATGAACATTCATATCGAAATACATTAGATATAAATGCAATTCCTTTTTTAAAACAAAAAACACATTTACCTGTTATTGTAGATCCTTCGCATGGAATAGGAATTAGAAATCTAGTTCCTTCTGTAGCTTTAGCTGCAATCGCAGCAGGGGCAGATGGAGTGATGATAGAAGTTCATCCAACACCAGACAGCGCAAAGTCTGATGGTGCACAGACTTTAGATTTTAGTCAGGCGTCCCAGCTTTACCGAAAGGGTAGGCGAGTAGTTGATGCTCTGTATGAGTAGAAACTTTTAATAGTAAACATTTTGCAGTAATGCGCGTTTAACAATTATTAAACGCGCAAAAATTATAATTTATCCAAATGCGCATTTAACAAATATTAAATGCGCGATTTTTGGGTAAGTATCTGTAAGGATTAAAGTTATTTAGCATATTTATTGAGCTAAATATGATTTTTATTGCTTAGAGGGGGAGTTTTGTTAGACTGATCCTTTCTATGTTATGCCGTTAAATATGCGTATGAGTACAAACGATAAGAACTTTCAAAAATTCGAGAAATGGTGGCAAGAAGTTAGATCGAAGGGACGGACTAGATATATTTGGGTCAGAGGAGTTCTTGGTTGGGGAGTTACAACAGGAATCTTGGT
>JBILET010000202.1:0-3875 GCA_044351935.1 Bdellovibrionota bacterium | reverse complement strand
TGCATTCAATATTGGAAAAATAACGGAATTAAAAAAACAAAAATAATTGCACTTCAAAATTCTTATCATGGTGACACTTTTGGAGCAATGTCAGCAGGTGCAAGATCCATATTTAGCAAACCATTTGATGATTACTTATTTGATGTGAAGTTTTTGCCCTCAATTCATTTAGATCCCACTGAAGCAATCGAGCAATTAAATATTCTTCTTAAGGATAACGATATTAATTGTTTTATCTACGAACCACTTGTTCAGGGTGCGGGTGGAATAAATATCTATCCTGCAGAAGTTCTGGATAAGTTAATTTTAGCCTGCAAAAACGCAAATATTCCCACAATTGCCGATGAAGTAATGACTGGTTTTGGTCGCACAGGAAAATGGTTTGCAAGTGACCACTGTGTTAACAAACCCGATATTATATGCCTATCAAAAGCACTAACAGGCGGAACCCTTCCAATGGGTATTACAAGTTGTTCAAAAAAAATATTTGACGCTTTTGATCATACATCCCGCGATAAAGGATTTTTTCACGGTCATACATATACCGGAAATCCCCTTGCCTGTGCTGCGGCCAATGCAAGTTTTGATTTATTAAATACTGCTGATGCCTTCCAACAGATCGGTAAAATTTCTAATAGCCATCAAGCCTTTGTAGCCCTACTTAATAATCACCCAAAAGTAATAAATCCAAGATCTTTAGGAACAATTTTAGCTTTTGATATTAACCCACAAAGTGTTAATCAACAGCAAACTTCAATTAAATACATAAATCCTATTCGCGATAAAATAATGGAGTACTGTCTTGAACAAAAAGTACTAATTCGCCCACTAGGTGATACTGTGTATATAATGCCACCTTACTGTATCTCTGAATCAGAACTATTGTTTGTTTATGATGTATTGTTGGGGTGCCTTGATACGTTATGACTAAGATATACCTAACTAGAAGCGCATCTATCTATCCTAAGCTAAGTATTAAAACAACAAATACTGGCAAGTCTTTGCCTGTATTCTCGGTTGAGAATAAATTTGTCGATACGCAATATGACAGGGTCACGTTACTTGCAAAAGTATGCGCAGAAAAAATCAAACAATCTATTTCAATAGAAGATAATGTTTTTACTCAATCATTAATTTGTGTTGCCGGTAGTGCTCGTGGAGCAACGCAGACTTTAGAAAACTCAATTTTAGATTTCAATAATTCAGGTACAACTTCTGCGCTTACCTCACCTCTGACTACGTCAGGAGCAATTGCATCGTCGGTTGCAAATATGTGGGATATGCCAGCTATTGCAATTGGCACATCAATGGCATGTGCCTCATTTTTTGAAGCAATTTTAATTGCAGAAAGTGTAATCAAATCCAAAAGATTCAACCGAGCACTTGTTTTGGGAGCAGAAGCTGCTCTAACAGACTTTACTATTGCACAAATGCAGGCATTAAAGCTTTATTCATCACAAATAAGTGATAATCCTTGCCAGCCATTTGCCAAAAATCCTTTATCAAAAAACAGTATGGTTTTAGGTGAAGGGGCTGCGTGTTTTTTACTCGAAAACGACCAAAGTCTGATCGAAACTGGTAATACCCCTATCTTAGAGCTTTCATCACTTGGATACATTCAAGAAAGAAATATATCTTTGACTGGCATGGATAGTGAAGGACAATCTTTTGTTCATTCTATGATGCAGGCTTTGACACAAGAAAGTTGTAATAATTTTCCTGATGCAATTTTTGCACATGCTCCTGGGACGCAAGTTGGTGATACGGCAGAATATCAAGCAATCTTACAAGTGGCACAAAAGTTCAATAAATCATCAGCGTCTGTTTTTTGCACCAAATCTATTTTTGGACACACTTTTGGAGCCTCATCTGCGTTAAGTCTAGCGTTTGCAATTGACTCAATTAATTCAAAAGCAATTTTAAAACATTCATACCCTATAAAAGATAATATTAGTGATGTAGATTTTTCTTCTACTTCAAAAAATAAATCTTTTTTAATTAACTCTGCTGGATTTGGCGGAGTAATCGGATCGATGTTATTTAAGACTGTTTAGAAGTCCAATTGATGCGGCTGTGACCATATCAAATACTCTATCAAATTCACCTGTGTAATATGGATCAGGGACTTCAAGACTAGACCCTAGTTTTAATGATTTTTTATCATGCTCTGATAGATGATCTAACATTAATGATAAATTGTTTATCTGCAAATTATTATTACCAGCAAATAAAATAATATCTTTTCGATTTTGTTGATCCATTGCTATTAAGTGATCAAAATCGAAAAAATCATTTGTTGCTATTTTTCTAGCAGTTTGTCCTTTCCACGAAATATTATTTCGATTTAATACTTCTTGAGTTCCCTCATGAGGTGGTTCACCTGCGTGCCAGCCTCCGGTACCGCAGGAATCTATTATAAAGCTAGATTCTAGGCCCTGTTTGATTACATGATGACGAAATACCGCTTCAGCCATGGGAGATCTGCATATATTGCCTAGACAGATGAATAAAACTTTTTTCATTTGATGGATATGTTTGGTAGATTATTTTCTCTTTTTTTTTATAACGCGAAGGGCACGAAGGGTCGCGAAGTGGATTTTTTAACAACTTCGCGTACCTTCGCGGCCTTCGCGTTATTAATAATAAATCATAGCGGAATTGATGTAGAATATTGCATTAACTTTATGAAAGTGAATCTCAAAACAACATAAAGGATATAATGACATTTATTTTAGTTGCAAGGTACGCTTTTAAATCATTAAACTGCACAAATATATGTCATATTTACTTGCAGTTGATCAGGGTACTAGTAGTTCTAGGGCGATAATTTTTTCATTATCTGGGCAAGTAATTTGTACTGCTCAAAAACCATTTGATCAATCTTATCCAAAAGCAGGCTGGGTCGAGCATTGCCCTAATCAAATATGGCAATCACAAAGTGAAGTGATTGACGAGGTCATTCAAAAATCATCAATTAAAACATCAGACATAAAAGCAATCGGAATTACAAATCAGCGCGAAACAACAGTTGTTTGGGACCGCACTACTGGTAATCCAATTTATCCAGCTATAGTCTGGCAAGATAGACGCACATCTGAATTTTGCGCACAACTAAAATCAAGCGGCCAAGAACAAGCAATTAAATCCAAAACAGGACTAGTCCTAGACCCCTACTTTTCAGCTTCAAAACTAAAATGGATTCTTGATAATGTAACCGACGCCAGATCAAAAGCAGATTCTGGCCAACTATGCTTTGGTACAATTGATTCATGGCTAATTTGGAAAATGACCCAGGGTAAAGTTCACGCAACAGACCCGTCTAATGCATCAAGAACCATGCTATTTAATATTCATACCAATAGCTGGGATGATTCGTTATTAAAAATATTTAATATTCCAAAAAATATTTTACCAAATATAGTTCCCAGCAGTGGTGTAATCGGTGAATACAAAAAAATCCCAATATGCTCTGTTCTCGGAGACCAACAATCTGCACTAATTGGACAAGGTTGTTACCAAAAAGGCTCTATTAAAACTACATACGGCACTGGGTGTTTTTTGTTAATGAACACTGCCGATAGTATTGTTGATTCACAAAATAACTTACTTACTACTACTGCATGGGATGTAAAACAAAAAATTAGTTACGCACTTGAAGGAAGCGTATTTATCGGCGGAGCCCTTACACAATGGCTTCGAGACAAACTTGAAATAATCAATTCGACAGATCAAATTGAATCATTAGCAGCCAGTGTTCCCGACAGTGGTGGAGTTACATTCATACCAGCGTTTACTGGTCTAGGTGCTCCACACTGGAACGCCGAGTGTAAAGCAGCTATTACTGGACTAACTTTAGGAACCACAAAAGCTCATAT
>JBILET010000200.1:0-3887 GCA_044351935.1 Bdellovibrionota bacterium | reverse complement strand
CAGCGATGGTAGTTGGGGTAAACCTATTGAGTTAATTGGTGCAGGATTAATCAATAACGGAAAACTTAAAGCAGTGACTAAAGTTCTTAACAAATCAGGTAAGTTCCAAAGCTTTGATGAACTCGGTCAACCGATTGGAAATCATTTTCTTCAGTATCCTGTAAAATTTACTCGTGTATCTTCGATTTTTACCGATAGCAGATTACATCCTGTTCTAAAGATTAAACGTCCACACAATGGTGTAGACTTTGCTGCTCCAACTGGGACTCCTGTAAGAAGTGTTGGTGATGGCGTTGTTGAGAAAGCTGGATATTTTGGAGCAGCCGGTAATATGATCAAAATTTCGCATTCAAAGCGTTGGTCAACTGCTTATCTTCATCTTTCAAAAATTGATAAATCTATTCGAGTAGGCTCTAGAGTATCTAAGGGTCAATTAATTGGAGCAGTCGGCTCTACAGGCCTTAGTAGTGGGCCACATTTACATTTTAGTTTATACGACAATAATAAATATGTAGACCCAATAAAAACTAAGTTGCCGGGTATCTACAACGAAAAAGATCTTCCATCAAACAATATAATTCAGGCTTCCCTTGCGCCACTTAAAAAGCAACTTGAAAGCGTAATGATTGCTAACGCTGCTAATAAAGTTAGCCGCGGTTAGTTTGTTTATAGTGCAGCATCGGTTAATTATCGATATAATTTCACTTCATAATGAGTAATCAAAACATAGCTGTACTTGCAATCGGATCAGAAATTTTAGACGGTCGAGTCTTAGATACAAATACAAATTTTATTGCACAAGAATTAACTAAACTTGGTTTGTCACTTAAAATTAGTTTAATTTGCGATGATGACGAATTACAGATTGTTGATTCACTAAAGTACTTATCTTCTCAGGCTTCTTTTATAATTGTTAGTGGAGGTCTTGGTCCAACCACAGATGATTTAACAAGAGAATCTATTGCTAAATTTACTGGCAAACCTCTTGAAGAACGCCCAGAGTCCGTACAAAGATTAATATCTTTATACGAAAAACGTAAACGTACTTTTGATCCGTCAAACTTAAAGCAGGCAATTTTCCCAAATGGTTCGCATATCATAGCAAATGATGTTGGTACAGCTGAAGGATTCCACATTATACATAATAATCTAGAAATTTTTTCTGTACCCGGCGTACCAAAAGAATTAAAGCCGATGTGGTACAATTATGTACTACCCAAATTAACTTCAAAAATTAAATTTGACCAGATTTATCGGGAATCATTTAGAATATTCGGACTACCTGAGTCTGTTGTTGGTCAAACAATTAATTCATTAGGTCTGCCAAATTCTATTACAGTATCTTACAGAGCACATTTCCCAGAAATACACGTAGTGATTAAAGGAACTAACCAAGATGAAGTTCTAAATTGTGCGAAAAAATCTAAAGATGCTATCCAAAATGAATATATATTTATAGAAAATCAGGAGCTGTCTCTTCCTGAAACTGTTTGCGAGCTATTAGCTTCGGCTAATGTCTCTGTTAGCGTTGCAGAAAGTTGCACTGGTGGACTTTTGGGTTCTTATTTAACTAACACAGCAGGAGCTTCTAGATATTTTTCGGGGGGATATATAACTTATGCAAATGATAGAAAAATCCAAGATCTAAACGTACCCAAACCTATTTTAGCTGCATACGGTGCTGTGTCCGAAGACACCGCAAAAGCTATGGCTGATGGATGCAGACAAAAAACCGGTACTGATTTTGGACTATCAATAACAGGAATCGCTGGTCCAGATGGGGGTTCAGAAGATAAACCAGTTGGAACTTTTTATGTTGGACTTAGCTCAGCAAGCGGTACATTCGCAAATAAATATTTTTTCTTATCGGATCGCAAAGCAGTTAGAGTAATGGCTGCATATCGAGCATTAGAAACCCTTCGCCGCGTAATTAAGCAGATATAGTGCTCCGCCTATTATTCCACCAAGAATTGTACCATTGATTCTAATATACTGAAGATCGCTTCCAAATTGTGCTTCAAGTAGATCACTTGCTTGCTTGTTATCCCATTGCTCGATAGTTCTTGAAACATAACGACTAAATGGGTCAGCGATATAACTAGCTACGGATATTGCAAGACGCTGAAGCACTTGTTCGAATTTTGATTCAAACTGCGGGTCATCATTCAACATACGCAAGAATGAATTGATTCTGTCCTCCCAGCTTTTAGAAGAAATAATATTCTTAAAAGAATCTGTTAATACCTCAGAATTTACTAGTTGCGTTAATAGTGAATTGAACTTATCACCTTCAAGAAATTTGATTAATTCTGGGTTTGATTGAATACCTTGATTTAAGGTTTTGTGGCGCCAATTTTGAAGCCATTCCGAAATAGATGCAATTAACCAAGCGTAAATTTTATCATCAATAAATGATGGCAGGAACCACGGAAGTTTTTTTGATATCTGTGATTTTATCGAAAGTTCTTCCTTAGTGATTGCTTCATAAACTTTATCAACGGCAGCATCAAATAGATTATTTCCAACAGGACTATGCGCAATTCGAATTATTAGATTCTGAATGTACTCAATTGATTTTTTGTTTCTTAGGACCGAGCTGACATCAATTATTTCACATAGCTCAGTTAAGAATTTTGTTATTTTAATGGTATTATTATTGTCTGATAAAAACTTCTTTAATCTTGAAGTTAAAGAAATCTGTAAAAATCGCCGCTCAAGAACATCCTGCTTTAAAAAGTTTTCGCTTAAAAATCTTCCAAAAGCTTTGGCGATCTTCTTTTTTTGATTTGGTATAATTGCGGTATGAGGAATTGGTATTCCAAGGGGGTGGCGAAATAGTGCAGTGACCGCAAACCAGTCGGCTAACCCACCAATTAACGCCGCTTCGAATACAGACTTACAAAAATGTAAATAACTACTATCTTGATACAACCTGTACTGCAATAGGGAGCAACTAATAAATCCTATTAATGCAAATAGGAGTAGTAGATGTGCAACTGCTTTAATATTTATTAATTTCATAGAATCACATTGTTACGTACTAAGAAAATTTGCGATCAACGATTCTTAAACAGTATTTATTGCCCTCCAAGCAATTGATTGCCAAAACTGCCCCCGGAAGATTTTTTTCATCTAGTTTTGATATTAATACTACTGTGGTGTTAGTCGATAATACCTCGTTTAATTTTTGATTTGAATAGGTTGTAATTACGTCACCTGAAAAATAAAATCTATTTCGATTGCTAACGATATAATAACTTGCATCGTCTAAATTTTCGAACCAAACCACAGGTGGTTGATTAATAGAATTTTTATACTTTTGCCTAATAAATACCAACGAATCATAAGCTGCTTGGTCAGACATAAAACTTTGATTTGCATCTTGAGTATTGTAGTTGGTTAATGTTTGTTTTAAATGCCACCACAAGTATGGCCTTGAATTAATTCTAATTAAATTTGTCAGGCTTCCATTAATTGCATGCCACGGCGTGATGCTAACTGTTAAATCAAAAGGATCACTATTGGGCGAAGATGATGTGTACAACACAGCAACGAAGACTACAAATAATTTTATAATTTTGTATTTTATTAAACTAATTAAAGTTACTAATCCTAGTGATGCTAAAATCATAATAGGAATAGATATGTAAATTAAAAACCTAACATCAGCCCATGAATATATAAATGTAAAGAATATTAATCCGTTAACAATCCAGGCAATCAGTACTAACGATAAAGCTCTAAATTCGCGCTTAGAAAGCGCAAAGTAAACACCTAAAATTAAGAATATTACTATTGGAATAGAATATGATGCTAATAACCCGATGAAATAGAAGTTCAGATTTTGCAATGAAAATGAAATAAGACTCACATGCTGAACACCTTGC
>JBILET010000199.1:0-3898 GCA_044351935.1 Bdellovibrionota bacterium | reverse complement strand
TGAGCTTTTAACTTAGCTCTTTTAGCGTGGACAGCTTCCATCTTATGCTTCATTAACTTTCCGTTTGTAGAGGAAGCATCAACAGCAATACCTCTTGGGAAAAGAAAGTTACGAGCATAACCAGGCTTAACTGGAACTACATCACCAACGTGACCGAGTGATGTGAAATCTTCTATTAAAATTACTTGTACTGTCATTTGCTTTCTTTAGCCTCTTTAAAAAATCTATGTCCTATTTAAGTTTACCTTATCTAACAGACTACATGTAATCTGTATCAACATCGAAATCGTCTTCTTCGCCTGTGTATTTAGATTTTGGATTACCTTTGAACTTTCTTTTTGGAAGAGAAGTTTTGTGTGTTTGGAACTTCTCGACACCTTCTGTAATTCTCAAAATAGACTCAACTTCGGCCACAGTTTCGCTCTTTGGTGACTGGAAGTTAAACGCATAGAAATATCCAGACGCCATTCTTGACTGGATGTAAGGGATTTCTTTACGACCCCACACAACTGGCTCGATAGAAACGCCTCCGTTGTTGGAAATTAAAGTTTGAACTTTCTGAGCTTCTTCTTTTATAGCTGCATCACCTAAGTCTTGCTTAAACACAACTACTAATTCGTAACTATTCATAATATCCTGGCCCGTTTTGTTTTTTACTAATTTACTAAAAATCTTTTTACAAAATATTTTCACTCTACTGTTTCACACAGTGCTTTGATTTAACCAGTTCTGTGCTCTGGTCATCCCAACATCAAGAACTTGCTCAACCCCAGATAGCGCTCTTTGCAAAGCTTGTTCTAATACAGCTTGCTCGCTTACTTGAAACCTTCCTAAAACCCAATCAGTAATTTGGCAATTCCACTCAGGTGGAGGTTTTCCAATACCGATTCGCAACCTTGCATAATCTTTTGAACCAAAACACTCTGATATTGAACGAAGTCCGTTGTGACCTCCTTCTCCACCGCCGACTTTAATTCGAACAGTGCCCAGTTCTAGATCAAGCTCATCATGAACAACTAGTAAGTTTTTAACTCCCCAGTTTTCTGATGCCGAGAATTTCTTCTCGCAAAACCTTCGAAGGGGCTCTCCACTTCTATTCATAAAAGTAAGAGGCTTTACTAACGAGATTTGGGATCCCTTCCACTCCCCAGCTCCCGATGATTTTTCGCTATCGGTTCGCATAGTAATTTTTGCGACCGAAGCTATTTCATCAAGCAACTTAAACCCAATATTGTGTCTAGTTTGCTCGTATCTTGCTCCTGGATTTCCTAATCCAACAATAACCCAAGAATGTTTACTGTCAGCAGGAGTAACTATTTCTTAGCTCCTCCCTTTGCTGCTGCAGGTGCTGCTGCTTTAGCCGCATCCGCCGCAGGCGCTGCTGTAGCAGCTGCTGCATCAGTAGCCGTCGCTGCTGCTGCTTCTTCCTTCATTGCTACAACGCTGATCAAAGGCTCTTCTTCACGTCCAGAGATTAAACCAACTCCACTTGGAAGATTTAATTCAGAAGCGTGTAAGTGTGTATTTAATTTTAGCCCAGTGATATCAACTTCGATAACTAATGGAATATCTTTTGGTAGGCAGCTAACTGTTAACTCGTGTGTATGGATAGAGATCATACCACCTTCGGTCTTAACACCAACTGGATCGCCTAGGTACTTCAATGGAACAGTAACTCGAATCTGCTCGTCATCTTTAAGCGCTTGGAAATCAATATGAATAACTTTTCCGCTTAAGCTATCTTTTTGAATGTCTCTAACAAGAGCCACGCGACCTGCAAACGCAGAGTCATCACTCTTAAGAGTAAAAACTTGCGAAGTTTTTGCCATTTGAGCAAGTCTTACAAATTCTTTGTACTGAACAACTCCAGGAACAGAATCCTCACCTTTGTGATATACAATTGCTGGGATTTTCCCTTCTTTGCGTAATCTATTGTTTGCTGAAGTTGAGCTTTGCTCTCTTCGCGATATTTCTAATTGAAAGCTTTCCACGTTACCACATCCTAACTGAACTAAAATCTAGACGAACTTTTAAAGGCCACTATTCTAGCAAACTGACACGGCAAGGTAAAGCCAGGGGGCCACAAAACAAAGTGTAAGTTGCTGATTTCTTGCTAATTTAGGGTTTTTTTACCCAAAAAGGCTACTTACGGAGTCATCCTCATGGATTCTTCGGATAGCTTCAGCGCACAACTGAGCCAAAGAAAGGACTGTAATTTTATCTGATTTGAAGTTTTTGGGTAACGTAATTGTATCCGAAACGATTAACTCTTCTATTGCACTGTTGGTGATTCGCTCAACAGCATTACCGGATAAAACAGCATGAACACAACATGCAACCACTTTACTTGCGCCTTCTGCGAGTAGAGTTTCGGCAGCTTTAATTAATGTGCCGCCTGTGTCGATCATATCATCTACAAGTACACAAGTATGTCCTTGAACGTCTCCGACAACTTTCATTTCGGCAACTTGGTTAGGACCACTTCGACGTTTATCGATAACAGCCATAGCAGCGTTATCTAATCTAGTTGCATAATTTCGAGCGCGCTCTACTCCTCCTGCATCTGGAGAAACAATAGTGATATTTTTTGTGCCGTACTTTTCAGCAATATACGGAAGCAGAACTGGCATCGCTTGAAGATTATCAACAGGAATATCAAAGAATCCCATAAGCTGCCCTGCGTGCATATCGAAACTTAATACACGATTTGCTCCAGCAGTAGTAATAAGATTTGCAACAAGTTTAGCAGTAATAGGAACGCGTGGCTTAAGTTTTCGATCCTGTCTTGCGTATCCAAAGTAAGGAATAACTGCAGTTACACGCCAAGCAGATGCACGACGAAGAGCATCGATTAAAATCAGAAGCTCCATTAAATGATCGTTGCCAGGATTAGAAGTACTTTGAACAACGTAGACATCGCGACCGCGAACGTTGTCACCTATTTCAACCGAGAGTTCTCCGTCGCTAAAACGAAGGACTTCTAGACGACCAAGTTCAACGTCCAAAGAATCACAAACAGCTTGTGTAAATCTAGGATTAGAGCGACCAGAGAAAACTAGCATCTGACGAAGTTTCACAAGCCTTCCTTTTGACAACAGCCTTTACCTAATTGAAATATACCTAATTGAAGTAACTAGAACTTATAAAATTTGCCCGGGCAGGATTCGAACCTACGCATGTCGGTATCAAAAACCGATGCCTTACCGCTTGGCGACCGGGCAATAACAAAGCACTCACAGCCAACATCCCCAGCTGCAGGCTAACTGTAAACGAAAATGGGCTATGTACTCAATAGAATTGGGAATAATTCTTTTGAGTTTTTAGTCTGATGGGCCACCAAAGCTGTGGGATTCAATAATTTCGGGCGTTTTTTAGTTAAAATTTAACCTGCTAATTGTTTGAACTTTGCAAAGCCAACGCCAATCCTGGCAGATTTTAGGATTAGTAGTTATTCTGACTGACTACTTTATAGTAAAACAATTGTTATCATGGTTTTGACAGTTTTATGCCTATTTGCCTTTCTTGCTGGATTTGTTGATTCAGTTATCGGCGGAGGTGGCTTAATTCAGCTGCCAATACTAATGGTAATGTTTCCAAACACTCCTTTTGGAACATTAGCAGGAACAAATAAAATATCATCGATTTGCGGAACGTTTGCTGCTGTTTTGCGCTATAAATCTGAATTACGTTTTAATAACTATGTAATAATATATTCGCTGCCTTTTGCTTTCATATTTTCATTTATCGGCGCAAGAATTGTTTCATCAATTGATTCAAACATAATAAAACCAATCATAATTATAACTTTAATATTAGTTGGAATTTACACATTTCTCAAACCAAACCTTGGCGCAACTGTCAAAAATAAAAGTCATTTATCTAAGTTGAAACTAATTAT